>NZ_DASTRI010000226.1:0-21354 GCF_035761305.1 Chitinophaga sp.
TGAAATGATGGTTAGCTACTGGCCTACGCCCCTGGCATTGGAACAAAACCCGGGCGTGGCAAAAGGGATGAACAGCTCGGAGAAAATCGTTTTTTCCAGGACGCTGCAAAACGTTACCTGGAACAATACCACGCTAATAAAAGACGACCTGGTAACTGCCGTAAAAAAGCTGAAGCAGCAGGAAGGCGCGCCCCTTACCATCCTGGGCAGCGGCAGCATTGTAACACAGCTGGCAGCACATGGGCTTATAGATGAATACCAGTTTATGGTTGACCCGGTAGCCCTGGGCAGTGGTACGCCCGTCTTTAACGGGCTGCAGCAGGAGCTGCGCCTGCAGCTGACCAACACCAGGACCTTTAAGAGCGGGATAGTGCTGTTGAATTACCAGCCCGCCAAATAATAGTATATTAACAACTAAAACCAAATGCTATGGAAGAGTTTATCATATTAATGCGGCTGGATATTATAACCAAAGAAGCACAGCCCTCACCGGAACAGCTGCAGGTGTACATGCAGCAGTACCACGACTGGGTAGGCGGTATTGCAGCGCAGGACAAATTTGCAGGCGGCACCGGCCTGTCAAAAGAAGGCAAGGTGCTGCATTTTAACAGCGTAATCACCGACGGTCCGTATGCAGAGATTAAAGAGTCCATTGCCGGTTTTATTACCATCCGCGCAAAGGACCTGGACGAAGCCGTGCGCCTGGCTAAAGATTGCCCCATATTAAAAGGCAAGGGCAACACCGTAGAAGTAAGGCAGGTGGTAGCAACGCACAACAATGCATAATGAAACGCTCATACCACACCTGTTCAGAACAGAGTACCGCAAAATAGTAGCGGTGCTGTGCCGGCAGTTTGGCCTGCAGCAAATGGAAATTGCAGAAGACATTGCCAGCGACACTTTCCTGGCGGCTGCTGAAACATGGCCGCTCAAAGGCATTCCACAGCAGCCGGCAGCCTGGCTGTACCAGGTGGCAAAAAATAAAACAAAGAATTACCTGCAGCGCGGCCTGCTGTTTGCCAGCAAGATTTCCCCGGAAATAAAAAGCAGCACAGCAGAAAGCTATGAGCAGGAAATAGATCTTTCACCCGGGAACGTGAACGACAGCCAGCTGCAAATGATGTTTGCCGTTTGCCACCCCTCCATTTCAAAGGAAGCGCAGGTAGGTTTATCCCTGCGCATCCTTTGCGGTTTTGGGATAGAGGAGATAGCCAATGCTTTTTTAACAGGTAAGGAAACCATTAACAAACGCCTGTTCCGTGCCAGGGAAAAGCTGAAGCAGGAAAATATCCGCATAGAGCTGCCGTCACCAACGGAAATGGATGCACGTTTATCAGCAGTGCTCACCATCATTTACCTGCTGTTCAATGAAGGCTATTACTCCGTTAGCCAGCATACCACCCTCCGTAAAGACCTGTGCATGGAGGCCATGCGCCTGTGCACCATGCTGGTGGAAAATGAAAGTACCAACAAGCCGGCTGTAAATGCTTTGCTGGCCCTCATGTGCTTTCATGCCTCCCGTTTTGACGCGCGCATAAATGAACAGGGGGAGCTTGTTTTATATGAAGAGCAGGACACCAGCCTGTGGAACACAGACCTCATCAGCAAAGGCGGTTATTTTTTACACCGCGCCGCCAGCGGCAACCAGCTTACAAAATATCACCTGGAAGCCGGCATTGCTTACTGGAACACGCAAAAAGAAGATACACCTGAAAAGTGGCAGCACATCCTGCAATATTATAACCTCCTGTTACAAATAGAATACGCTCCCATAGCGGCGCTGAACAGAACATATGCCCTGTCAAAAGTGTATGGCAAACAAACCGGCATCACCGCAGCGGAACAACTGGCGCTCACTGGTAGCTATTTCTATTTTGCCCTGCTGGGCGAGCTGTATACAGGTGTGGATAATATAAAGGCACAGCAGCATTTTGAAAAAGCGCTGGCGCTGGCAAAAACACCGGCGGATAAAAATGTGATACAAAAGAAAATGAATAAGCTCTCCCAAACTTCATAATCCCTTAACATAAAACTTCCTGAACCTTCTCTAACTTCACACTTTAAAAGTCAGCCAAAGGGTGGAATGAAACACCGTATAACAGTAGCAATATGCAGGTTACGGGTTTAACTGATAGAGAATTACTGCAACGCATTCAGCAGGATGATGTTCAGGCATTTAAAATGCTTTATCTCCGCCTGTGGGAGTCGCTGTTTGTATTTGCCATGAAACGCCTGGGATCCGAAGATGACGCAGAAGATGTTGTGCAGGAAGTATTTGCCAGCCTGTGGGCAAAAAGGCGTTCCCTGCAGGTAAAGGAAAGTTTTGACGGGTACCTGTACACCGCTGTTAAATATAAAGTAATCAACAAAATAGCCGCCATGCTGCAAAACCCCGAAAAGCTGGAGCTGGTCCGGGAGTCGCTGCTGCCTGCGGTAAACAACGCTGCTGAAAATCTTCAGTCCAAAGAGCTGCAAAGCTTCCTGAGCCGGGAAGTACAATCACTCCCTGATAAAATGCGGGAAGTATATTTATTATATATAGAGCAGCACCGCTCTGTAACAGATATTGCCAGCATACTCTCCCTCTCTGAACAAACCGTGCGTAACCAGCTGGGACTGGCCCGGGGCCGGTTAAAAAAATCACTGCAGCACGCTATGCTGTTCACTTTTTTTTGTTAATGATTCCTTAACATTCAGGCATGGTTAAAAAGCGGTTTTGCCGGACATATAGGTAAAGACGCTTTGATGGACCTACACGGATTTGAAAAGGTAATGCAAAGGTACCTGAACGGGCAAGCCACCGATGCAGATCTGCTGCTGATAGAACAATGGCTGCAGCACACCGCAGACAAAGACTACCAGCTTACAGAAGAAAGAAAAAAGGTAATTGCCGCCCGGCTGTTACACCGGCTGAAAGCCATTACCCAAACACCCGATGTAGCGCCTGTAAAAAGCCGCCGGCTATACCGCAGTGTTTCCAAACGTTTTGTACGTGTTGCCGCAGCGTTGCTCATCCTTGTTACGTCCGGCGCCCTGGGATGGATATTCCGCCACCAGCTTACCGCACGCATCTCGCCGGTAGCTGTAAAAACCATTAAGGCCGGCCCTTATGAAATTAAAAAAGTGCAGCTGCCCGATCATACCCGGGTAACCCTTAACACAGGCGCCTCCATTAGCTTCCCCGTTGCTTACACGGGCCGCCGGCGTTCCGCCACTGTTGAGGGAGAAGTTTTTTTCGAGATCGCAAAAGATCACCGGCAGCCATTTGTAGTACATACGCCTTCGCTGGATGTAACGGTGCTGGGAACTTCCTTTGTAGTAACGGAGCAGCAGCAATACGCTGCCGTGAGCGTAGTAACCGGCAGGGTAAGGGTAGCTGCCGCACAGCAACAGCTGGCGGAGCTGGCGCCCGGCCTGCAGGTACAGTATAACAAACACTCCCGCCACGCAGCCCTGCAGCGGATAAATGTGCAGGAAGTAATGGCCTGGACACGGCGCAGCCTTTCTTTTGAAGCTGCGCCGCTGGAGCAGGTGCTAAAAGCCATTGCTCAAAAATGGAACGTAAGGCTGGAGCTGCCGGCCACCGTTTCGGGGAAAGCATTTACAGGAGATTTTAATAATAACGACAGTTTGGATGATATGATGGCCGCCGTGGCGCTTACCACCGGCATTCATTGGGAGAAAACAGGAAAAGGAAGCATCAGGATAACATATCCATAGCACAACAGGCAACATCGCCAGGTGACAATCTTTAACTGGATAACAAATTTTTTTCATTGCCCGCAATGAACAGGGCATGTCATTTTCAAAAATCAGCGTACGCATAAACAACCAGACAATAAATCATATGTACCGGACAAAAACAGTTTTTAAAACATGGGACAATTGTGTGCAGCGCGGCTGCATACTGCTGGCGGGGCTGCTGCTTTGCCTGCTGCCGGCTATGGGATTTACCCAGTCGGAAAATTTAGTGGAGAAAAGAATATCTGTTGAGCTGGCGAATGAAGACCTGGCCGGCGCCATACATAAAATCGAGAAAAAGGCCAATGGCCGTTTTATGTATGATGCTTCTGAACTAAAAAAAGCAGGTAAGCACATTACCGGTTCTTACCGTAATGAAACGGTGGCAGCAGTGCTTACCAGCATACTATCCGGTACTGGCCTGGGCTACGAGCAGCTGAAAGACAAGGTTATTATACACCGTATGTCAGGCACGCAGCCGGGCCGCCGCGCGCAGCATATAAATTCCGGTGCAAACATGGAAGATATTGTGGTACGCGGCCGGGTAACGGATGAAAAAGGCGAGCCGCTGATAGGTGTAAACATCAAGAATAAAAACAGCAACCACGGTACGGTTACAGATATGAACGGGTTTTACACCCTTGCGCTTTCCGGCAATGCCGTGCTGGTATTCTCCTTTGTAGGTTATGCCAGCCGTGAAATTGAAGTAGAAAAAACACAGGTGCTGGACCTGCAGCTGATGCCGGATGCAAAAGGGCTCAACGAAGTAGTAGTAACAGCGCTGGGCATTCAGCGTGAAGAAAAAGCGCTGGGCTATGCCACCACCACTGTAAAAGGAGAGCAGCTCACCAGCGCAATGTCTGCCAACTGGACAGATGCCTTGTCCGGCAAGGTCGCTGGCCTGAACCTGATACGTTCCAACGGCGGCCCTACCGGCTCCAATAAAATTATCCTGCGCGGCGAAAACAACCTGACCGGCGACAATGAAGCGCTGATAGTAGTAGACGGCGTAGTGATTAACCAGGGCAGCGGCCGGCGCACCGCCATTGATGGCGAAGGACCTTACGGCACCAGCAGCGATAACATGCCTGCCGACTATGGCAGCGGCTTAAATGATATTAACCCTGAAGATATTGAAACGGTAACTATCCTGAAAGGGCCTGGCGCCGCAGCGCTGTACGGCCAGCGCGGTGCAAACGGCGCCGTGATCATCACTACAAAATCCGGCAGCTCCAGGAGAAAAGGCCTGGGCGTAACCTACAGCTCCAATGCCTCTATGGAGCAGGTAAATCGCTGGCCCGATTTTCAATATGAATACGGGCAGGGGTTGGATGGCCAGTCTTATTACTCCTACGGCGCATCGGCAGACGGCGCCAGCACCAGCAGCACAAGCTCTGCATACGGTCCGCGTTTTGAAGGACAAATGTTTTACCAGTACGATCCTGTAACGCAGGCGCAGGGCAAGGAAAGAACGCCCTGGGTAGGCTATCCCGGTAAAATACAAAAGTTCTTTAACACCGGTCAAACCTTTACCAACACCGTTAGCGTGGATGGCGGTACCGACCGTACCACCGCACGCCTGTCATTAACCAACGTTACTAACAAATGGATCATACCAAACACCGGTTACGGCAGAAACACCGTATCGCTTTCTGTAAACTCAAAGGTGAACGACCGGCTGCGCATCTCTTCCAAGGTAAACTATACTAACAAGCATAGCGACAACCTGCCCAGCACCGGCTATGGTAACCAGTCGCTCATGTATTGGTTCATTTTCTGGCAGCCCAATGCCGATCCTGACTGGTTAAAAAACTATTGGGCAAAAGGTAAGGACGGCCTGGCTATTAAATACCCGTTCAGCTCTTACCCTGAAAATCCTTATGCTATTGCATATGAGTTCCTTAACCGATCTAACCGGCATAATGTTACCGGCAATGCCCAGGCCCTGTACAGCTTTACCGATGATCTGAGCCTGCAGGTAAGAACGTCCATCGACTTTGCTTATGAGCAGCGCGCACAGGAGCGGCCATATGATGCCGGCGCCAAGTTTCCCAAAGGCAGCTACCGTACACAGAATATTTTTTCAATGGAAGCCAGCAGCGACTTCCTGCTGAAATATGCGCACAAGCTTTCGCCTGATATAGACTTTTCCGTATCAGCAGGCGGCAGCGTGCTGCGGAATACTTATAACAGGGATGAGGTGCGCGCCGACTCGCTCACTTTTCCCGGCGTATATGCCATGTCCAATGCAGCCGGCCCGCTGGTAACCATGCCCTGGAAAAGCAAATACGGCATCAACAGCTTTTACGGCCTGGTATCTGGCAGCTATAAAGATGTTTTCTTTGTTGATCTGACGGTTCGGCAAGACTGGAGCAGTGTGCTGGCCACGCCTACACGTACTACTAACGCAGGTTTCTTTTATCCCTCTGCCAACTTCAGCTTTATTGCATCTGATGCGCTGCGCCTGCCGGGGTACATCAGCTTTGCCAAGCTGAGATTTTCCGTATCCGGTGTAGGTAGCGGCGGCACCACGCCCTACCTCACCGCTTACAACTATGCCTCTGCCGGCAGCCTGTATAACGGTGGTTTGCAAAATCCTTCGCTGCTGGCTAACCCCGACCTGCGGCCTTTACGCACCATTACCTATGAAGCCGGCGCCGTGCTGAAAATGTTTGATAACCGCGTGGGGCTTGACCTGGCGGTATATACCGGCCGCACCAAAGACCAGATACTGCAGCGTATAGTAGACCGTGCATCGGGCTATACCAGTTCCCTCATCAATGCCGGGCAGGTGAACAACAGCGGTATTGAAATAGCACTGGATGGTAATCCCGTTAAATCAAAAGACGGTTTTAACTGGAACACCAACATCGTATTTTCTGCAAACAAGAACAGGATCACGCAGCTGGCAGACAGCTCTGTGGTGTTGAAAACCGGTAAGGTAGGCGGCGGCCAGATAGTGGCCAAGGTAGGCGGCAGCATGGGCGACCTGTATGGCAGGGGCTATGTACGCGCCCCTGACGGGCAGGTGGTATATGATAATAAAACCGGTGTGGCGCTTATCTCCGAAGATGTGAAGTACCTGGGTAACACCATTCCCAAATGGAAGATCGGCCTTAACAACGATTTCGGCTACCGGCAATTTCACCTGCACCTGTTGTTTGATGCGCAGTTTGGCGCAGTCGCACACTCGCTTACGCACTACAAACTGGCCGAGCAGGGTAAAACCAAAGAAACGCTGCCCGGCCGCTACAACGGCATTATCGGCAATGGCGTGGTAATGGATGGCGACGGCAAATACCGCAAGAACGATGTAATAGCCACGGATATAGATGAATATTACCGCTCCCATTACGGCGTAGATAATGCAGAAGGCAGCACTTTCAGCACCGACTTTGTCAAGTTCCGTGAAGCGCGCCTGGATTTTACGCTGAACTCGCGCCTCACCAAACGTTTGGGTTTGCAGCGTGCAACCATAGGCGTATATGGCCGTGACCTGGCCATCTGGACCAAGTGGCCCATATTCGATCCGGAGTTTGGTACGCTGGACGGAACAGACATTGTGCGCGGCTTTGAGATTGGTCAGTTCCCCTCTACCCGCACCTTCGGATTTAACTTAGTTCTTGGCCTCTAATTTTTAACAATGAAGCAGTTAATATATAAGATCAGTTTAGCAGTGGGTATGTGCAGCATGCTGCTTACCTCCTGTACAAAAGATTTCCAGGAGATTAACACCGACCCGAATAACACGCCCAACGCATTGCCCAAGCAGCTGCTGGCGCCTGCGCTGGTAAGCACGCTTACCTATAACATGATCCGTAACCGCAACTTTAATAATGAGCTGATGCAGGTAACGGTGAATATAAGCGATGCAGAAGGGCAGGTGTTCCGTTACGACTACCGCAACACGTTTGCCGATTACCTGTATAACGGCTGGTACTCCGAGCTTACCAATTTTAAAGACGTTTACAAGATCGCCAGCACAGAGCTGAACTTCAATAAAGGGTACCAGGGCATCTCGCTCATTTGCCAGTCGTGGATATATTCCATGCTTACAGATACCTACGGCGATATTCCCTATTTTGAATCGAACCTGGCAAAGGACAGCGCCATTTATGAACCGCGTTTTGACAGGCAGGAGGATATTTACAGGGATATTTTCAGCAAGCTGCAACAGGCCAACACCCTGCTGAACGGCGCTGCCCCGATAACCGACGATCCTGTATACGGCGGCGACTGCGCCAGGTGGCGCAAGTTCGGCAACTCCCTGTACTTAAGGCTGCTGCTGCGTGTGTCCGGCAAACCGGAAATGAAGGATTTCTGCATTGCAAAGATCAGGGCCATTGCGCAGGACAGCAGCTCCAGCTATCCTATTATTTCAACCAACGATGAATCAGCCATTTTAAGGTGGACCGGCGCAGGTCCTTATTCCTCTCCCTACCTTTCTGTAAGGGAGCAGGACTTCCGTTCACCTGCTATTGCCAGCTTTTTTATAGATCACCTGGTAGCCTGGAACGATCCGCGTATTAACATACCCGAGTATGGCACCAGCAATATTAACCGTTGGTGCATTGCGCCATCCCAGGGCGCTTACGTAGGTGTGCCAAGCGGGTATGCACCCGGTGAGAACCCGGTGAAAAGATCCTACTTCTATTCCAATACCTCTGCACGCTCTTTAATGACAGAGCCGCTCACCGGCATGATCATGAACTATGCGGAAGTACAGTTTATACTGGCGGAAGCGGCGGTGAAAGGCTGGATCAGCGGATCGGCGGAAGCCTATTACAACAACGGTGCATTAAGCAGCATTACTTTATGGCTGCCCGACTGGCCGGTGCCCATTACAGATTTCCTGGCGGCAGCCGATATACAGTGGGATGAAAGCGCCACGCCGGATCAGAAGATGGAGCGCATACACCTGCAGAAATATTATGCGCTGTTCCTGGAAGACCTGGAGCAATGGTTCGAGTACCGCCGCACCGGGCATCCCGTATTGCCTAAAGGCGCGGGATTAAAGAACAACGGCGTAATGCCTGCCAGGATGACCTACCCCGTGTATGTACAATCTACCAATCCAACCAATTATAAGCTGGCCGTAGCTGCACAGGGACCAGATGTGATCTCTACCCAGGTATGGTGGCAGAAACCTTAATAATTGTAATGATGAAAAATAAGCAGATGAAACTTAAACACATAATCATTGCATCCGTTTTCCTGCCTTTGCTGGTTATGTTTGGCGGATGTAAAAAAGATAATTACCCCGGCGGCGTTATCAGCCCTTACATATCCATCTTTGATATTCGTGGCCTGTACCGCGGGCAGGATCTTACCCTTACTACGGAAAACATGTACGGCTCCGGCAAAATTTCGGCGGTAGTGGTATCTGACCATTCCGGCGGCAACCTGCCTGCAGGACTGCTGGTAGTGCAGGACGCCCGCCGCCTGGGACAACTGCGCGGCATTTCAATTCCCCTGGGCGATGAAGCCGCCAAATACGTACCCGGCGATGCCGTGATCATTGACGTACAGGGCGGAGTGCTGAAAAGGGTAAACGGTATACTCGAAATCACCGGCATTAAGCCGGAAAATGTTACCAAAACTGAGTCGGGCATTGATATTCCCCTGAACCGTGTACCCATCAACCAGATACTGGATAACCCCGATAAATATGAAAGCACTTTATCTGTAATCGTAAAAGGCGGCTTTGATCCGTTGCCTGGCCCTAAAGATGTATTATCAGGCGATAAGGTGCTGAACGATGGCTTTGGCAACATAACCCTGCATACAGCCGCCGGTGCTGCTTTTGCCGACAGCACCGCGCCGGTGAGCGCCAATTTTTACGGCATTGTTTTCAATACAGCAGGTAAGGATGGCGAGCTGGTGCCGCAATTCCGCATCCGCAGGGCGTCTGATGTGGTTGTGCTGAGCGCTGTTATTGAAATTGCCCCGGTAATCATTACCGGTTTTATGAGCGATGTAAAAGGCGGCGACGGCAACTATGAGTATGTGCAGCTGATGGCCACCAAAGATATTGACTTTGCGGCCACACCTTATGCGGTGGTGGTAACCAATAACGCCAATGCCTCAACGCCCACCGGCTACCCGTCCAAAGGCTGGGCTACCGGCAGTATGCGTACTTTTAAATTTAACCTTTACGCCGGTAAGGCGGCCAAAGGCACGTTCTTTTATGTAGGCGGCGCCGGTAAAATGATCAACGGCTCGGGCTCTACGAGCATGGCATCCTCCAACTGGATCCGTTCTTTTGACTATACCAAGAACAATGGCGACGGCTTTGGCAATAAAACAGGCGGCCTGTTTGCCAACAGCGGCAACGCCTCCGGCGTAGCGGTATTTGCCGACTCCTTGGTAACGGTTGACTCACGCCCGGTAGATGTGATGTTCATTGCCACCGGCGGCAGCCTGTACACCGCAGGTCCGCCTGCGCAGGGCTACCGTATTACCAACACGGATTTTTATGACGTGATCAATCCCATTACCCTGGAGTCACAGCCATTTTACAGGAACGGCTCCAACACGCTTAGCCTGGTGTATAACACGGCAGACCTGGGCTACTTTAATATGCTGGGCGGCGAGTACAATCCTGTTTTAGGAAAGTGGATGACAGCCCGCTCGCAAAACCCGGTGCTGCTTACCAAGCAGTCTGCTATTACGGAAATTGAAGGAGAAGGCGCTACAAAGCTGATCCAATAAAAACAGCTTCTTTTTAATCACGATAAGCAAAAAGCCTCCTGGTTTTTACCAGGGGGCTTTCTTTTTTTACAGCAGGTGTATTACGGTTTGGTTGCCGGCAAAGCGCCGTCGTGCATAATCATATAGCTGCTTTGCTTTAGTCCCTGGTTGGCATCAACCTGCTGTTGCACGTTGCTGTAGTGGTTGTTGTGAATAAGCACGGCAGAGGTGTTGGCGTTTACGCCGCCCAGGGAAATGGCTTTTATGGCATTGGTAATGCTGTTGTCTTCAATAATTACATCTGTTACGGAATTGGGATCAGTGCCAACTGAGGTACGGATATACGAAAAGTCGAACAGCCGGTTGCGGCGTACCAGCGCGCCTACATTCAGGCCTGCGTTGCCGGAGCCAATGAGGTTAATGCTTTGGTAGCCGGAATGCATGTCGCCGGCGCCATACCAGTGACAGTAATTGCCCTCCCGCAGCTCACAGTCCACAAAATCATTGTACCAGTTAGGCTGCTTGCCATGATACAGCAGGGAGCCGCGGCCGATAATGCCGTTGCAGCGCCGCATTTTCAAACCTGCTATCACGCAGTTCTGTGCAGAGCCATATAGCTGGTAAGCGCCGCCGTCGGACACCTCATTGTTCACAAACACCAGGTTTTTACGGATGGTGGTAATGCTGATGATGGACGTAGCATCCGGCGGCACCAGGAAAGGCTGGTCCAGCGTAATGGCGTTTGTGGTGTGGCTTACAATGCGTCGGAACTGGCCGGCGCCCCTGCCGTCAATAATAAATACGCCGCCACCGTTCCATTTGTTGGGCGTCCACTGGTAAGTATCGGCGCCTGCAGGCAGCGTTAGCGTAGTGCCGTTTACGTTACCTATGTGGCCGGCATATGCGCCGCCGCCGCCGTCCAGCGTCATTACTTCGCGGTCGTTGGTATAGTCAAAGGGAATGGTGTTGCGCGCCTCATACAGGTTATGGCTTTCATCTATGGTAGCGCCGTAGCTGTAGCCGTCGGCCTGCTTATAGCAGTCTTCAAATATCAGCCCTTTGGGATGTATTACCATGTAGGGCTGGTTAATACCGGTGTTGTTGCGGCTAAACCTGCAGTGCTGTATAAAGCCGCTGGCCCTGGAAAAGCCGTACATACCGCTGGAGTTAAAGTCGCAGTTACGCACTTTCAGGTTAGGTCCGCGCAGTATAATGCCGGTTTTGGCCCAGCGGCTGTTCAGCTCTGCTTCTACCGTATCGCGGCTGGCTTTCAGTTTGTACACCTGCCCGCCTATTTGCGCGGTTTGCCGCACAATTAAATTTTCCAGCGTAATATTTCCCTGCTCTTCTATTGGCCCGGTTAGCAGTATAATGCCCCAGGCGCGGGAGGCCCACAGGTTCAGGTCTTTAATGGCGAAGTGGTGCGAGCCGTTGATAAGGCTGTTGGGCATCCGGCCCTTGTCCCAGCTTTGCGGGTTCCAGAATAGCTGTGTAAGCGCCTGCGACTCGCCTTTCAGCATGGTAAACGGGGGAATGGTAATGTCGCCGGTAAGCATATAACGCCCGGGGGGGACGTACACCGTGCCGCCGTTATTCTTTGCCGCAGCTGCCAGCGCTGCCTGGAAGGCGGCTGTTTCATTGCTGTGGCCATCTCCCCTGGCCCCGTAGTTTTTTACGTTAAAGGTTTGCCTGTCAAAACCGGTATTGGCCTTTGCAGCCACGGTTACCTGCAATGGCGCGCTCCAGGCGGTTTTGCCGCCTGTGCCATTGTGGTAATACAGGTGATAGTTGCCGGCAGCCAGTCCTGCGGGAATGTTTACGCTTACGGAATAATCGTCAAAGGCATTGGCTACCCTGGCCCGCACCTGTTTACCGTTTGCGGAGATCAGAACGGCCTGCCCCGTAAAGCCTTTGCGCAGCAGGTTTTTGCCTTGTATGCGCAGGTAGCTGCCGGGTGTTACCTGCAGCCCTTCCTCACTGATAACCCAGGTAACCACGGGTGCATTTACATAAAAGGTGTTTGCCTGGCCGGCAGCGCCTGTTATGCGCACGCTGTACACGCCTTCTTTCCAGCCTGCCGGTATAATAAATTTTACGGATTGTGCATTTTGCTGCAGGCGGTCAACAGTTACAGGCTGCAGGCCCGCCGGTGGTGCAGCTTTCAGGCTGGTGCCGCCGGGATCGGGCAATGCATCTTCCTGCGGCTGCGGCAGGTAGCCCGGTGTTGCATTGTCCACATTATCATCCGGCAGGCGGGCTACTTCTATTTTAGTAAGCTTGTCCAGGTCCTCACCGCGCACCAGCACAGCATCGCCGGGGCGTGTTTCCGCGGTAGTTACATAAAAAAGCTTTGGCGATGCATCGCCGCTGGTTTTTGCATTTTGTGCAATGGCTGCCAAAGCAAGCAGCATAAAGGCAGGTAAAAGCGTAAGCTGTTTATAAGCGCTGATCATTGGCATATGCTGGTCCCCCGTTTTAATGATAAAAACCTCAATGGCCATGGCAGGTAATTTGTCACTGTTCCGGATATTCCCCGGTTGTTTATGAACCTAATATCAGGCCAAATAAGGCACTGGCCGCAAAAAAATAAACGATACCAAAATAATATAATTGCCTAATGCCTGAAATCCCTTGTTCCAGTAACAACGGCCCGGTTTGAGGCAGCTGTTGATGGCCTGCGGCTAAACCGGCAATTAGTAACATATTTTTTTGCAAACAACGCCGGAAGTAGTATATTGTACATAGAGAAAAACCACGTAATGAAAGCTAAGGAACAAACCTGGAAATGTACCGTTATGCTGAACTTTCCTGAGATACTATTTGTAATAATCAATGAACTGCTTAAGCGGGCAATGAAACATAAGGCTGGCAGCATCAGTATATAATGGCTTGAAATTTCATCTGCGCAGGTGATGCATAACCATATTGAATTAAAACAAATATAACCTGGAGTTAACAGTAAGTTCTGGAATTCGTCTTATCATTGCAGCCAATTTTATAAAAGACAGTAGCCTATGGGGGTTTTTACGCACCACAATGCATGTTTTGTTCTGTTTGTTTTATTTTCTTCTATTTTGATTTAGTACGGGCATTGTACGAGTAGCATTCCCGGACGGGTTCCGTGTTGTCCCATGTGTATAATGATGTAAAGAGAATGTCAGCTGTTAGCAATGATGCCTGGTAAATCATCGCCTTTATCACTTTTTATTTTTTTCACTAGAATAATAGCGTTTGCCTATGAACATTCGGTTTCTTTTAATGGTAGCTGTATGGCTTTCGTCTGTTAGCATTTCACAAGCTAATGTGCCATACCATCGTATTTATGACCAGGTTGCCCGCCAGGAGCCCGTTAAGGGAGTGGTTGTTGGCAAAGATGGTGTCCCGATACCGGGTGCCACGGTCAGGTCGCTTTCCACCGGCCGCGTAACAACCACCAATGAACGCGGGGAGTTTACCTTGCAGGCGGCCCAGGGTGAAAAGCTTGTAATCACATTCATAGGCTATGGGC
The DNA here is from genome assembly GCF_035761305.1 of Chitinophaga sp. Classification (GTDB taxonomy): domain Bacteria; phylum Bacteroidota; class Bacteroidia; order Chitinophagales; family Chitinophagaceae; genus Chitinophaga. Next base: position 13,940 of record NZ_DASTRI010000226.1, read on the forward strand.
AGCAGGAAGTAACCGTTAGCGGCACCTCCCTGCGCATCACACTTACAGAAGGCAGCAGCCAGCTGGGTGAGGTGGTAGTAGTTGGTTATGGCAGCCAGACCAAAGCCGATGTTACCGGTGCGCTTACCCAGCTGAAAGCAGACAATATAAAGCAGGGCGCCAATATTTCTGTAGACAACCTGCTGCAAGGCAAGGTATCAGGTGTGCGCATTGCACAATCCAGCGGTGAACCTGGCGCCGGCGTGGATGTTTTTATCCGCGGCGTAGGCTCTATCCGCAGCGGCAGCACGCCGCTGTTTGTGGTAGACGGCGTACCCCTGAGCAACGATAACGTAAGCGCAAGCGGCCCTGACTTTGGCCTGGGCAGCTCTGAGCCCAAGAACCCGTTGAATTTCCTGAACACCAGCGATATTGAAACCGTTACCATCCTGAAAGATGCTTCTGCAGCAGCCATCTACGGCGCCAGGGGCTCTAACGGCGTAGTGCTCATCACCACCAAGCGCGGTAGCAGGGGAGCGCCTACATTAACTTATGATGCTTATGTAGGTACTTCTTCCGTGATCAAAAAGCTGGACGTGCTTTCTGCTGCCGAATACCGGAAAGCGCTGACCAACCCGGCATATGACCACGGCGGCAACACCGACTGGCAGGACGTAATTTACCGCAACGGCTTTATCCAGAACCACAACCTGTCTTTTGCCAAAACCTCTGCATCCGGCAGCTACATGGCGTCGCTTTCCCACATGGACCAGGATGGCATTGTGGAGAAGAGCAGCTTTAAAAGAACAACAGCGCGCATCAACGCAGAAGAGTCATTCTTTGACGATAAGCGCCTGACCGTTAAGATGAACCTGACTGCCAGCGACATCCAGGAAACAGCCATACCTAACGGTAATACCGCAGGTTCAGATGGCCAGCTGATCATACACGCGTTAATGGCTAACCCTACACGCTCTGTATACGACAGCGCCGGCAACTATACCAACTTTAATATGAATGCCCACTATAACCCCGCTTACCTGTTGAGCATTTATGATGATAAAACCAACACTTTCCGGGTACTGGGTAATATTGAGGCCACGCTGCGGCTGTTACCGGGGCTGACCTACCGTTTTAACTATGGTATTGATAAGTCTACCTCAGAGCGTAACTCCACCATCTATCCCAATGTGACCGACCGTCAGCCGAGCGGCGCTTATGTGCAGAATAACCTGTCGTCATTAACTACGCTGTTGGATCACTACCTCACTTATAACCTGGCAGTTGACAAGCACCAGTTCGAAATATTGGGCGGTTTTTCCTACCAGCAGTTTAAGTTTTCAGGTACTGCTTTCGGTATGCAGAACATTGCCAAGCAGGGACAAGGCGTGCCGCCTGAGTATAACCCCGGTTATTCAGGAACACCTACCAGCCCGAGCGGGTTTGCCCAGGAAAATGAGCTGCAGTCCTTCTTCGGACGTGTGAACTATAATTACGACAACCGGTACCTGCTTACGGCTTCTATCCGTGCAGATGGTTCCACACGGTTTGGTGAAGACAACAAGTATGGCTACTTCCCGTCCTTTGCATTGGGCTGGACACTTTCCCGTGAAAATTTCATGAAAGATATTAGTGCCGTACAGGACCTGAAGCTGCGCGCCAGCTGGGGACAAACAGGCAACCAGGAAGTGCCGAACAAGATTACCCAGGCCAGCTACTCGTTATCATCAGGCGCGGGATATTACCTGTATGATGATCTGAACCTGGTGAACGGCGTTACTGTAAACCGTACCGCCAATCCCAAGCTTAAATGGGAGCTGGTGGAGCAGTATAACGTGGGTATCGATTTTGACCTTTGGAACAGCAAGTTATACGGCTCACTGGAGTTTTATAACAAAACTACCAAGAACCCGATCCTGAATATTCCTTCGGAGCCGCTTAGTCCTACCACTACTGTATGGAAGAACGTAGATGCCCGGATTGTAAACAAAGGATTTGAGTTTATGCTGGGTTCAAGGCTCATTAGCACCAAAGACTTCACCTGGTCGGTTGACGTTAACGGCTCTACGCTGTCAAACGTTATTAAAGACCTCCCGGTATCTGAGCTTTACTCAGGCAGCATATCCGGCCCCGGGCTTTCCGGTGTGAATGCCAACATTTACAAAAACGGCTACGAAGCAGGCTCCTTCTTTATGCTGAAGCACCTGGGCTATGACAAGGAAGGCAAAGATATTTTTGAAGACAAAACCGGTGATGGCGTGATCAATGCCGACGACCGGCAGATATTCCAGGGAGCCATTCCCAATTTCAACTTTGGCCTTAACAGCCAGCTGCGGTATAAGCAATTTGACCTTTCAGTTTCCTGCATCGGGCAAACCGGCGGTTACCTGGTTAACAACACCGCGCTGGATCTGAATATCAACAGCCTGGCCTCAGACCGCAATGTGCTGAGAAAGTTTTATGATGCCGGTGCAAACACTGCCAATGCCGTGCAGCTCTCTTCGCTGTACCTGGAGAAGTCGGATTTTATCCGTTTGAACAACATGCGGCTGGGATATACTTTCATATTTAAACAACTGGCATGGCTGCAGTCAGCCAACCTGTACGTGAGCGCCCAGAACCTGCTTACCATTACCGGTTATTCAGGTTACGACCCGCTGGTGAATACCACTAAAACAGTAGGCGGTAACCAGTCGCTGGGTGTTGACTACACTACTTACCCGGCTGCAAAAACATTCCTGTTAGGTGCAACGATTAAATTTTAATCCATAGAAATATGAGAAGGAAATCATTAAAACTACATAAACTAACGTGTGCATTGCTTACCGTGGCCCTGGTAAGCTGTACCGACCTGCATGAAAAGGTGATTGATGAAGTACTGGGCTCCAACAGTTCAAGTCCTGAAAATGCGCTGGCTGCAGCATACGGGCAGTTAGACAATAGTACCTTTGTGGATCACAGCCGCGTGTTTGCCATGCAGGAATATTCAACAGATGAAGCATTGCTTCCCACCCGCGGCAGCGACTGGGGCGATGGCGGTGTTTGGCGCGCCATGCATGAGTTTACCTGGGGGCCGGACAATGCGGTTGTTACCAATACCTGGAACGACCTGACCAACGGTATCACCAAATCGCTTACTGCTATCAGCAGCGCTAACCAGGATAACTCTCCAAATAAAGCCCTTTTCCTTGCAGAAGCCAGGGCGCTGCTGGCATTTTACACTTTCCATACGCTGGACCTGTATGGCCAGGCGCCCTACCGCGATCCTAATGTTGCCAATGCGCCGTTAGAAGTGAGGCAGGCAGCCACCGCTATCGATGACCTGATCAAAGAGGTGGAATCATTGCTGCCTGACCTGGCCAACCTGGGCGAACAGAAGACGCACAACGGCAGGTTCACAAAGGAGGCAGCCTATGCGCTGCTGGCCGATATGTACCTGAACCGCGCGGTGTTCAAAGACCGTTATGCCGCCACCTTCAACTTCAGCGAGCAGGCAGTTGACGGCAACGGTACAGATATGGATAAGGTGATCAGCTATACTACGCAGCTCATTGAATCTTCAAAGTTCAGCCTGGAAAGCAACTACTTTAAGAATTTTGATATAGACAACAACGGCAGACCGGAATTGATATTTGTAGTTACGCAGGACATCAACACACTGCGCAGCAGCAGCAATAATTTCGTTTATATGCCTATGGAAAGGAACCAGAAACCTTCGCCGGCCAACCGTGGCACCAACGCCAGCTGCACCACTCCCGAGTTTTATGCTACCTGGGAGGGCAACCACGATGATCCGCGGTTTCACAGGCACTACCAGTATGACGATGGCACCTGGTTTATGAACGATGGTACAGATGTAAGTGTGCCCGCTACCAGCACTGTAGCCGGCAGTACACTGCCCTGGTTTCACTTCAACCGCGGTTTCCAGGTAGGGCAGCAATACGGTCCTAAACTGCAGTCTAACGGTGACTTTGAGCGTACTGCTGACGCACGTATTAAAGTGTCCAAGCTTTTTTGCGAAAAGAATACTACGCTGGCCATGGACTTTACACCCGCCCTTACTTTCAACAACCCCAGCCAGGCCGTTTTCACCCAGGACCAGATTAACCAGGGTGTAAGGATTTTCAAATACGAATACGATCCTGAAAAAGATAATGGTTCCAGCAATGTAGACATTCCGCTGTACCGCCTGGGAGGCATGTATTGCATGCGCGCCGAAGCTTATTTCCGCAAAAGCCAGACAGCCCTGGCCCTGGCAGACATTAATAAGCTGCGCACCTCCAGGACCCGTGAAGCGCTTTATGGCAATGCACCCGGGAAGCCTATTGTTTCCCTTAACGAGCAAACGCTGTATAATGAAATAGGATTTGAGATGTATTGGGAAATGTACAGAAGAAAGGAAGCGATCCGTTTTGGCAAGTTTGAGGCTGCCTGTACGGCCAAACCCGCATCAGAGCCTTACCGCCGTATTTATCCAATACCGCAGTCAACGATTGATGCATCGGATGTGTTTACACAGAATGATCATTATTGAGGGGAGGTTATGATATGGAAAAAGCCGCTTCGTAGGAGGCGGCTTTTTTAAATTTTTATCACGCCGCATCTGCTTTTTTTTCATTCGTTTGTATTTACGATACGCCCTGGAATTCAGGATCACCTTTATAGTCACCATAGAACCCTCATAGGTCCAGCCATAAAAGGGTATTTCTCCCTCAAATAATTTTAGATTAGTACGATACCCGGTGATTTCATTTAATTGGTCAATGAAATTTGATATAGCTGCTGATTCTTTAAACTTTATTTGAGCAGAGGGAGTCCAGTAAGTCTTAAATGAATAATGATCTTTTTTTTTGTTTTCTATTATATAAGTAATGCCATCAAAACCATGTTGCCAGCCCTTTATATACCTGTCACTTGGAATTTCATTGATACCTGAGGAGTCAATTAACTGTTTTATTTTCTTCACCTGTGCTGACGTTAGCTCAAAAGATTTTATGTAACATTCACCTGTTTGTTTGTTCTCCCATATTTCATTTGCATGAAAAATCATTTTATTTGATTTTGAAGACAGCTCCAGGTCGTATTTAGGAGAGCTTATTCTAAAGAAATCGATACCTTCATTAGGGCTTAATAAATTTAATTTTTTAATTTCTTTAAGGCGCCAATCAGCCCAAAAGGTAGTATCACTATCATAGGTCAATATTACATTTGGAGATATTTGTCCAAACGCCTTAAGAGATATTAGGGAAACAAATAAAAACAGGAACCTCATGTAAGCTTCCCTTATATTAGGCCCATTTTGGATTAGAATTTTCAAATTTTATAAGTGTTCGGAATAGAAATGAATCAGACGTACTCCAGTGGTGGAACAAAGCCGAGTGCTTGGTGTGGCCTCGAACAGTTGTAATCCTCTTGCCATTCTTCTGCCATCAACCTGACTTCTTGTAAGGTGAAGAAATGGTAAGCATCTAAAAGTTCCCTTCTCAAAGAGCCATTATTTCGTTCGATAAACGCGTTTTGTACCGGCTTTCCCGGTTGAATGAATAATAATTGAATATGTCGTTCTTCGCACCATAGCTGCAGCTTGTCGCTTATAAACTCCGGTCCATTGTCAACTCTGATCCGTAGCGGCTTACCTCGTATTTCCAGGAGTCGTTCCAGCACCCTAATAACCCGCAAGCTGGGAAGAGAAGTATCTACTTCTATCCAAAGCGACTCCCTGTTATAGTCGTCTATAATATTCAACAGCCGGAACCGTCTGCCATCCACCAGGCTGTCCGACATAAAATCCATGCTCCAGGATTCATTAAGCGCGTCAGGAACGATCAGCGGCTGTTTAACTCGTTCGGGCAGCCGGCGCTTGATCTTACGCCGGATATTCAATTTTAAAAGCTTATACACCCGGTAAAGGCGTTTATGATTCCAGATATGCCCCTTTCTTCGGAGTCGATGATAGCATTTCCAGAAACCAATGGTGGGATGCTTTTTGACCAGTTCTTCCAAGGCATTCATCAGAGCATTATCGTCTTTGAGTACCTTCTTATACCGAAAGGCGGAACGTGGCATACCAACCAGCTTACAGGCCTGACGTTCACTCAGCTCTTCCTTCACCAACAACTCTACTTGTTCCCGCTTGTCGTCAGGCCGCCGTACTTTTTTTCCAGGACATTCTTCATAGCGTCATTCTCCAGAGTGAGATTGGCCACAATTCGTTTGAGCCGGTTGTTTTCCTCCTCCAGCTCTTTCATCCGTTTAACCTCATTGGCATCCATACCGCCATACTTCGCCTTCCAGTTGTAAATACTGGCTTCGCTGACTCCATGCTCCCGAGCCAGATCCTTGATGGACATTCCCGCTTCCTGCTGCTTAAGAATGGAGATAATCTGAGTTTCTGTAAATCGTACTTTCTTCATAATTGTGACATTTAAGTTAGAGATTTTTCTCTAACCCCAATGGACCAATTTTCGGGGAAGCTTACAAAAGGTCTAAGTTGAGTGCGCCCTTTTTGCGTACAGCAAGATATAGTGTTGTATACAACACAGCCTTTTCAGGCACACATATTTTAAGTTGAGTGCGCCTTTTTTGCGCACAGCAGGATGTACTGAAGTTAACCTCACGGCTTCACGTTAGCCCTATAATGGGTGCTTTGGAGGATTGGGGAAAAGGAGGAAAAAAAGCATGGCGATTTGGAATGCTAGAACTTCACGCGATCTCTACTTAGATCGCACTCAGCAGTCGTTTTTTATCAATGTGAGAATAGCATCTGGAAAATTATTATTATTAATTCTATCAATATCTTCGTCTTCAAGTCGAAACCACTCACCTTTCACTCTCTTTTGGGAAAAAATTTTATGTAACTCTAATTCAATTTTTTCATAATTGTAAGTTTTGATATAACGTAATAATTGAGTTTCGAAAGGTAAATCAGCAGCAAATATTCTCAACCGTTTTTCCAAATTTCTGGATCTGCCTATTTTAACATGCCCAAAGAGAGTTTCACGAATGAAATAGATGTAACCAAGATTATTATCTGTTCTAAAATTGAGGCCCTCTAATTTATTAGGGAAATATCGAGTTATAATAGCAAATGCTAATTTTTTATTTTTAAATGTCGTTGCAGTTTCTGCTATTCTTTTTAAATGAGGAAAGGCATTGTCATCAATATTAGTTTCTTTAAGCTGACATAACCCGTTAAATACATGAGACGTCTTACTTGAATTGAGATTTTTTAAAATGTCTTCATATGAATCTTGCATATGCCAAGTTATTTTGTGTTTTATTTCTGGAGCTAAGTCGAATTATTTTTGGATAGAGAATTAGTATACCTTCAAATCAAAGATACGAATAATTTGTCGTAGAGAAGCTCTCAAATGCGGATATAGTAGTTTCTTAGAAAATGGAAAGTTGTATTAAATATTCTAATCTTTCGGTATGAT
>NZ_DASTRI010000227.1:0-22003 GCF_035761305.1 Chitinophaga sp.
AGCGCAGCCGGCCTTCAAAATACCCAGCAGCACAATTACCTGCCACTGGCTGCGGGGCAGCTGTACGCATACCAGCGCTTCACGGTCTACACCATAACGGCCGCGCAGGTAGCCGGCAAACTGGTTCGACAGCTCATCTACTAACCCGTAACTGTAATGAACGCCCTGGTAAACCAGTGCAGTGGCGTCTTTGCGGTCCTGCGCCTGCTGTTCGAACAGGCTTACCAGTGTTTGGCCAGGTTCATAATCCACTGCCGTATCATTGAACCCTTCCAGCAGCTCGTAACGTTCTGCTGACGACAGATAATCCAGCTCTCCTACTGATACCCCGGGCTGACGGAGCAGCGCGGATAATAAACGGGTATAGTGATCAAAGAGGCGGTTAACAAAGGGCCGGTCATAAATGTCTGTATTGTATTCTATGTGAACCGCTACTGCTTCATTGCCGACATGGAAGGAGCATACCAGGTCGAATTGACTGGTAGACCGGAGATCTTCCTGCACAAACTCAATCTTTACCGAAGCGGCTGTTTCGGCTGTATTGTTTCTTTTATCGTTGTAGATGGTGAGGATGTCAAAAACAGGAGAGCGGCCGGCATCTCTTTTCTTATCCAGCTCCTCTACCAGGTAGCTGAAGGGAATTTCTCCATGTGCCATTGCATCCATCAGCACCTGGTGCTGATGGCGTACAGCCGCGGCAAAGTTATGCCCGGGCTGAACAGCGGTGCGCAGCGGAATAGTGCGGATAAACAATCCCACGATCTGCTCCAGCTGGCTCTGTTCCCTGCCTCCGGCAATAGTGCCCGTTAACAGGTCGGTATTACCGGTATACCGGTAGAACAGGATATGTAATGCCGCCAGCAGGCCTGAATAGAAAGAAGAACGCTGCTGATGGCAAAAATTTTCCAGCGATGCGCTCAAGTCGGCAGGCAGGTAAAAAACAGTGCGCTCACCGGCATTGGTCTTTATTGCAGGCCGTTCGCGGGGAGCAAGATCTATTACCGGCAAATCGCCCGCCAGGCGCTCTTTCCAATACTGGAGCGGCTTCTCCCATCCATTGTGTTGCGCCCTTTCATTCTCCCAAACCGCAAAATCCTTATAAGTAACAGGAAGGCGGCCAAAATCGGGCTGCAGGCCGGCTTTCCTGGCCTTATAGGCTTCAAACAATTCCCGGCTTAATATTTCCAAAGACCGGCCGTCGAAAATAATGTGATGTATCACCATCACTATATAGGAGAGGCGCTCGTTCTTTTTCAATATGCTGATCCGTACCAGGGGGGCACTCTCCAGCGGAATATGGCGCATGCTTTCGCGGCGGAGCAGCTCCCTGATCCCTGCTTCTTCCAGTCCTGAAATATCCATTTCTTTTATGGCGAAGGCCGGCGATCCTATCCGCTGCCTGATTTCGCCGTCGGAACGCTGGAAAAATGAAGTACGGAAAGCCTCATGACGTTCTGCAATATCCTGAACGGCCTGTTTCAATATTTCCGTTTGTACGGCTTCCCCCACTTTTGCGATCAGGGGCATATTATAGGCAATGGAATGGGTTTCGTCCTGGCTCAGCATCCAGATGGCCTTTTGCTGGAATGAAAGGGGATAGTCTGCCGCCGGGGCGCTGTGCCGGATCTCTTCTCCATGCTCCACGGTACCCAACAGATCCAGCAGCTCCGCTTTGTAGGACTTTATCTCTCCCAGTATTTCCGGGGTCACTTTTCCGGCCCTTGACTTCAGCTTCAGATCCTCACCTTCCCGGTAAAGCATCACGCCTTCGTTCTTTAGCTTGCTTAACAACAATAGTACGCTCATTTCGATAATATTTACAGATATGGCATGATGGTTATTTTGCTCTTCTTTCCTCTTCTTCTACACCTGTGTCCCTGTTCCTGGGGCCTTGCAGCTTCAGGTTGCCGAACTTATAGCTGAAGGAAAGGCGCAGCTGGGTGGTTTCCCAGGTTCTGCCGGATTTTATATAGTACCCTCCGAAATCCCTGACATTGCTTAGCTCCAGCGAGTTGAAGATGTCGGAAACGCTTAGTTTAATAATCCCTGCATCTTTCAGTATCTTTTTCTGCACGCCTGCATCTACGGTCCACTGGGGATCTACGATAAAGGCGCCCCATAGGGAACGGGAGTTATAAAATGCCGACAGCTCCATAGTCCATTTGTGGGGCAACCGGAAGGTATGGTTCGTGGACAGGCTGTAAGAGTTCTGCGTGTTGTGCAGGATATTCTTTCCCGCAAGGCCTTTAATATCTTCATAATAATAGTAAAGGTTAAAGTCCGCATCCCACCATTTGGTCACAGGCAGCTGGTAGAAGATGTTCAGGTCATACAGCTTTTGATAATACATATTGATCCTGGACTCATAAGATTTTCTGCCGTCTATGGTATCTATAAAGCTCATCATATAATCCTTGTTATTGCTGTAGCTCACCGAAACATTCAGCTTCCTGTAGTTCTGCGAAACCTTGATTGTGTTGGTGTACTGCGGCCGCAGGAAGGGATTGCCCTTGCTATAGGTAAGCTCGTCCAATACAAATTCAAAGGGATTCAACGAACGGTAATTAGGCCGGTCTATACGTTTGCTGTAAGCGATACCCAGGCTGCTTTCATCATTGAAGTTATAAGTAACCGTAGCGCTGGGAAAGAGGTTGAAATAATTGGTGTCCACCGCCTGCACCAGGCTTTTCGACAGGGTAGTTAAAGTGCCTTCTGCAGCAGTATGCTCACCCCTTATGCCGGCCTGCATCTCCCACTTTTTAAGCTTCAGGTTATACATCAGGTAAGCCGCGGCTATTTTTTCCCTGTAAACAAACTGGTTGGTACGGCCTGTATCGGGCAGGCTTTCATCATCAATTACATTAAAGAAGGAAACGCCGTTATCTGACTTTACACTGCTGAACTTTGCGCCAACACTGATATTCCCGCCTAACAGCCTTTGCTGGTAGTCGGCTTTAAAAGTGGCAATCTCAATATCGCTTGAAGTGTAGCTGCTGTAGATCTTCCTTTCGGTTTCAGTGGCGCCCTGGTAATAGTAGTTGGGCTGATAGCTGTTGGCCCTTACCGTATAGGTGCCGTAGTCGCCGTCCATACTGAACTCTCTTCCCGTAGTATCCGTAAAATGATAGTTGACGTTGTAGTTCATCCAGTTGTTCTTCTGCTGCTGGGTATTGGTAGAGATAAGCCGTTGCCCGTGGCTGCCGGCATCGCTTATATCCGCCTTACTGTCGCCGAACACATCGCTTTTATTATTATTGCCGTTCATCACCACACCAATCGTGCTTTTCGGCGATAAAAAGAAATCAACGCCGGCCTTGTAATTGTGCCCTCTTCCATGCGTGTAGTTAATAAACTGCTGGTCCAGCGTAACAGGCTCCCCGTTGTCGGATTGTTTCTTCAGGAAATTGAACCGGGTCCTGTTGTTATTATTAAAATAGTTGTAATCACCGTAGATGTTGTACTTTCTTCCGCGGTAGTTCAGGCTCAGCGACCCATCGTACTTCGGATTATAGGATCCGAAATTGGCGTTAACAGTGGCGCTTACGTTTAAGCCAAGGTTTGCGTTCTTTTTGGTTTTAATATCTATAATACCCGAGTTACCGGCTGCATCGTATTTTGCAGAGGGGTTTGAGATAATCTCAATAGACTGAATACTGGTGGAAGGAATGGATTTCAGAAAGTCCATAAGATCCTTTCCGCTCAGGTTCGTGGGTTTCCCATCCAGGTAAATCATCAGGCCGTTCTTTCCGTTCACGGTTATGGATTCATCCCCGCTCACCCTAACACCGGGCGCCTTTCTCATCAGCTCCAGGGCGTTGCTGCCAGTAGCGTTAATACTGCCTGCTACATTCAGGATCGTTCTGTCGGCCTTCATTTGCACCAATGGCTTTTTGCCGGATATAACCGTTTCCTTGAGCATCCTTTCACTTTTCAGCAGGGATATGTCGGGCACCTGCACATGCCCGGTGCCGTTGTAGGCCGGCAGCTTGTAAACGTTCTCCCTATACCCGATGCCCGTGCTAACGATCATATAATGACCGCCGGGAATGCCTTCAAAACTATAATTGCCTTGCTCATCGGCAACAGCGGCTTTTACCAACGCTGAATCCTTTTCATTCAGCAAGGCAACGCTGATGAAAGGAACCGGGTGCTTTTCCTGGTCAATGATCCTGCCGGCAATACGCCCGGCAACGCCCTGCCCTTTTACATTGCAGGGAACTGCTGCCAGCAGCAGGGCCGTTAGGGCGTAGAGGGAAAAGACTGATCTGAATACAGGTTTTAGTGATATGAAAAACATAACTGTAAATTTTAGTATCATTATTTAGTGGTTACCTGAGTAAGCTTTGCGGCATGAAAACCCACACCGGCGCACAACACCGCTGTAATGGCATTAACCGCAACAGCGGCCAGCCACCAGGGAAGGGTGGTGGTGTGAAACCGGCCCGACAACTGGTAAAGATGTTCATTCCCTCTCCAGAAAAAAGCCCAGAAAAGCAGGCCTATTAGGATCTCCAGGCCCAGCACATTCAACAGCGGGAACCGGGCCTCCCTTAACCAGCTGAATGAAAGAAAGCCGGCCAGCGCCCAGCAGATAATCATCACCCAGCTGCCTGCATACAGGTGCAGCACGAAAAGGGCAACAAGCACTAGTAAATATTTCTTGTATAACATGGTCGTTGAATTAATGCTGTTGAACAAACTGTATACTGCTAACTATGGCATGCAGCTGCTGCTCTTGCCGCACAAACTGCGATGGATGCAAATCGTTTTTCTTCCATGCCGCGAATTGCTGCAGGTAATTTTTTTCGTTGATCCTGCCTGTTTGCCCTGTTGCATTTACCATCCAGGATTGAATATGGCCGTGGTTTATTTCAATAAGGGTGCGGATTACCGGGTGGGCACGGTAGTTGACATTGATCGTATTTTCACTTCCGCCTACATCGCCCACCTGCAGCTCAAGGGCCGGCAGGTGCGTTAGCTGCGGAATATTAAAGGCATAGGGGTTTACCGGCGTTGCCGCATGCCCCAGCCTGGCAAACAATGAGTCTGTTGTGGTTATGATCTTATCAAAACATTGCCTGCTCTCAATTACACCACCATTCATTTCCACACGGGCATTCTTCATCAAAAAGCGCATGAACTGGTCATACCCTGGCGCTGCTTTCAGGTTCAGCTGCTTTGCCATATCGGCGCTTACTTTTTTTACAGACCACCGGATGTATTTGTAAAAGACGGCCGGCCGGCTGTTGGGTTGCAGGTCGCCATTCCAATCCTTCATTAGCGCCCATTCAGGCGACAGCTTCTTTTCCGGGGCGTACATTTTTATCAGCTGCTGCAGGTCTTTTACAGACAGGTCCTTTACATCAAGCTGCATGCGGCGCATATCTTCCCGGTCCAGCTGCTTTGCTGCCGATAACATTTCGTTAATCCGCTCCGGCCTGTACAGGTCATCGAACCACCTGGAAGAAAAATAAATGCCGTTCCGGGCAGGCTCCTGGTTTGCGGAAAAAAGATAGTTGCGGCCGGGGTTATAGGATTGCGGTAAAGAGTCAAACGGAACATAGCTCCAGTGGGGCGAAACAGTGCCGTCCAGTACTCCGCCGGCATACCCCGCAGGCTTCACCGGCATTTTGCCGGCGCATATGATACCAATATTCCCGTTTACATCACCATACACGAAATTCTGTGAAGGGTAATCATAGCTGCGCAGCGCAGTCCTGAAATCATCCCAATTACCTGCATGCATCAGCTTCCAGAAAGATTCCACTGCCTGGCAGGATTCCTGCGGGTGCCATTTCAGGCCATAGGCCACGCTGTCGCGCTGTACAAGCGGGCCAAACACTGTATATTTTACCGTCATTGCTTCGGCGGCCTTTCCTTTAATTCCAATGAGGAATTTCTTCTCCTTCATGGTTTCCCATTTTCCATTCAGCCAATAGCGGTCCGGGTGCGCGGGGTCCAGCTTTAGCAGATATTGTTCGGTAACATCCCATCCGCCGTTTGTAATACCCCAGGCAATTTTTTCGTTATGACCTGTCAGTACTACGGGCACGCCGGGAATAGTAAACCCGTATACGTGCATGCCCGGGCTGGACAGATGGGCCTCATAAAAAATGTTGGGCGTGGCCAGGGATAAATGCAGATCGTTACACAGGAAAAGCTGGCCCTGGGTTGTATGCGCACTGCCAACCACCCAGTTGTTGCTGCCCAGGTTTTTATTGAAAGGCCGTGCAGTATAATTATTCCTGCTGTCCGTATCGAAAACGCGGGCCAGCGACCGTTCTTTAAGGGTTGGCTGCAAGGCGCCGCCGGGTACTATAAAATTTTCTTTATCGGGGTTTGAGGGATATAACAGCTGCCGGATGGTATCGGGCAGCTTGTCCAGCAACTCCTGCTTATCAAAGTAATCGTCGTAGAACGTAAGCTCATGGCTCATATACCATTGCACCAGGAAGGTGTAGTAGGCTTTCCAGGGGTGGGGTGAGCAGTGCCATATGGTGTACATCGGATCTCTGCGGCGGGGCGCTTCGTGTTGTATATAATCGTTTACCCCGGCCTCATATGCCTGCAGGTAGCTGTAAAGGGCTGGCTGGGTGCCGGCCAGGCTGTTAAAATATGCCTTTGCCCTATCTTCCAGCTCAAATTTTCTCCAGTGCCGGTCAGAGCTTACTGCCGCCTCACCAAACAGCTCGCCCAGTTTTCCCATTACGGCATATGCCGTTACCTCCATCTGAAAATAGCGGTCTTTTGCATGCATAAACCCTAATGCATAGGCGCTGCCGTTAGCGTCTTTTGAAAATATATGGGGGATGCCCAGCGTATCGATGTCGATATGCGCGTTATATTTCGCGGTTATTACAGTGGAACGCGGCATCCATTCACCCTCACCGGCCAATATACCGTTGCGGTAGTTGGCAAGCCGTTGCAGGGAATTAAGCCCCGCATAGTTCACGGAGCTCAGTATAAGCCAGGCAGCTGTGAGGGCCAGTATAAAGATCGCCAGGATATATCGTTTCATGCATTAAAGTATTTAGATAGTGAATTCTTCGAACTGCTGTATGTTGTTATTGGTGCTCTCCTTTAGCCATAGCAGTGAGTCTATTGTTGCCGCCAGCTCTTCGATGGTGGCTGTTTTGTACAGCTCATGCACATTCAGCTGCAACCCGAACTGCTTCCTGATGGCCGCCCTGATCTTTATCAGCAGCAGGCTGGTGATGCCCAGGTCAAAGAAGTTATCCGTAACAGAAATTTTAGGCCGGTTAAGCGATCCTTCGTATATCCCTGCCAGCGCCATCTCGGTTTCCGTACGCGGGGGCACATGGCTTTCACCGGCCAGGCTTGCAAAAGAAGGATCGGGCAATGCCCGCTTATCCACCTTGCCGTTTGCTGTAACGGGCAGCTTATCCAGCATCACGAAACAGGAGGGAACCATATAGGCGGGCAGGCGTTCCAGCAATTGCTGCTTCAGGGCAGCGGGCTGATGTCCGGCCGGGCTTACAACATAGGCCGCCAGGTAGCGTTCCCCGTTGTTATTACCGCCAACAGTCACCACCGCTGTGCTTACGCCTTCCAGCGCGCACAGGGCCTGCTCAACTTCCTTCAGCTCTATACGGTAGCCGCGTATCTTCACCTGGTCGTCTATACGGCCCAGGTATTCGATATTGCCATCCGGCGTCCAGCGGCAAAGGTCCCCGGTGCGGTACAGGCGTTTCCCGGTATTGTAAGGGTCGTCAATAAACTTCTCTGCAGTCAGCTGCGCCCTGTTCAGGTAACCCCGTGCCAGCTGTACCCCGCCTATATACAGCTCCCCGGTAACACCGGGCGGCACCAGCTGCAGGAATGGGTCCAGTATGTAGAGGTAAGTATTGGCTACAGGCTTGCCTATCAGCACACGGTTGGGGTTCAGCGCGGTGTTATAATGGCTTACGTCAATGGAAGCTTCTGTTGGGCCGTACAGGTTGTAAATGGGGGTGTTCAGCGCTTCATACCACAGCTCAAGGGTTTTGGGCTGCAATGCCTCACCGCTGGTAATAACCCGCTTCAATGAGCCAGGCAGGCCTTTCTTATCATCCGCGGCAAAAATATCTGCTATAAAGGCGGTCAGCATGCTCGGCACAAAATGCACACAGGTTACCTGGTGTTTGGAGATAAGCGCGGCAATGCGGTCCGGCGCATATACATCCTCATCTTCGCAAAGCACCATTTTACAACCCCAGCATAACGGCAGAAATATTTCCCATACAGACACGTCGAAGGTAAAAGTGGTTTTTTGCAGTATAACATCGTTGCCGCTGAAATTATACTCGCGCCACATCCACTCCAGCCGGTTCACCACGCCCGCATGCTCCAGCATACATCCTTTCGGGTTACCGGTAGAGCCGGAGGTATAAATAACGTAGGCAAGGTTGTTCTCCCCCGCCTGGAAACCGGGATCGGTTGTTGAATAATCGTGCCGGTTCCTGTTGAAAGCATCCAGCAGGGCTTCATTAATGCAAACCTTCGATCCGCTGTCTTCCATGATAAAGTCAATCCTCCCCTGCGGATAGGCTACGTCAACAGGAACATAAGCCGCGCCGGCCTTCAGCACTGCCAGCAGGGAAATAATGAGCCATTCGCTGCGGGGCAGCATCACCATTACCAGGTCGTCCGGCGCCAGCGTATACTGCGCAGTAAGGTAGCGGGACAGCTGGTTAGACAGCTTGTCTATTTCTTCATAGCTGAATGAGCAATCCCTGAAACAAAGGGCGGTATTGTGCGGCTGTAGCTTAACCTGTTCCCTGAACAGGTTTACCAGGGTAACACCGGCGGGGTAAGCCACACTGGTTTGGTTGAACCCGTACAACAGCTGGCCCTGTTCTTCTATTGACAGGTAGTTCAGGCTGCTCACCGGCAATTCCTTAAAGGAGGCCGCGGCTGTGAGTAAGTTTTTATAATGGCTAACAAACCGGATGATGCTCTCCCTGTCATATATATCGCTGTTAAACTGTACGTTCATCCTAAGCCCATCTGTTCTTTCAACAAATTCAACCGTCAGGTCAAACTTGGAGAAGCAGGTTTTCTCTTCTATGATAAGAGGGGCCATATCAGCCGGGGTATCGGCCAGGGCTTTCTGCTGCTGGTTTTGCAGCACTACCATCACATTGAATACGGCCGAGCGGCTCATATTCTTTTGCAGCCCCAGCTCTTCCACCAGCCTGTCGAAAGGATAGGCCTGGTGGGTATAGGCATTGAGCATTACCTTCCGGATATTTTTCAGCAGGTCTGAGAAACTGTTGTTACCGCTGAATTGCGTACGAAGGGCCAGCACATTGATATAAAAGCCGATCTGGTCTTCCAGGTCGGTATGATCGCGGCCGGCAACAGGTGTGCCTACAATAATATCTTCCTGGCCGGTGTAGCGGTAGCACAGCAGCTTAAGCACGGCAACCAGGCCTATAAACAGCGTACATTGCTGTTGCAGGCAAAGGTCGTACAGCGCATTCACCTCCTGCTTGCCGATAAGGGTAGAAATCGTATACCCGTTGTAGGTAGGCATGGCCGGCCGTGTTTTGTCTGTAGGCAGCTCCAGCACGGGCAGCTCGCCGCCCAGCTGCTCCTGCCAGTATGCGCGGTGTATGTTAAAGCGCTCTGTGTGCAGCTGTTCCTGCTGCCATACGGCATAATCGCGGTATTGCATGCGCAATGCGGGCATGTCGGGAAGCATATTGTTCTCTACCGCCCTGTAAGCAGCCAGCACCTCATCTTTCAGCAGCTCCATAGACCAGCCGTCGCTGATAATATGATGCACCGTATAATGGAACATGTACTCCGATTCATTCAGGCGTACCAGGCCGGCCCGCAGCAGGGGCCCTTCTGCAAGATCAAACCTGCGGAGGGCTTCTTCCTGCATGTACAATTGTACCGACTGGCGCAGCGCGCCTCTCATGTCTTTATAGTCCAGCTCAAACCCCAGGTTTTCTACCGGCAGCACTACCTGCCGCAGCTCGCCTTCCTTATTCTCCCTGAAAATGGTTCTCAGTATCTCGTGGCGCGCAATCACATGCTTAATGGCCAGGTTAAAGCTGGCGGGATGATAGCTGCCCCGCAGCTCAAGCGTGCCTGAGAGGTGATAGGCTTTTGATGCTTCGTCCAGCTGGCTCACCACCCATAGCCTGCGTTGCCCGTCAGATACCTTATAATCTTCTGCATCCGGCACCTTTTCGATTTTCATATACCGGATGGTGGATTTACCGGCTATTAGTTCGGCCTGGGCTGCAATGGTGGTGTACTGGAAAAGCTCCTGCAGGGAAACTTTTATTTCAAAAGTGCGGTAGTAGTAATTGGCCAGCTGCATCACATTCAGGCTATGCCCGCCTATCTCAAAGAATACATCGTTCCGGCCAATATCTTCCAGGCCCAGGATGCTTTTCCATATTTCGGCAATTCTCATCTCCATGGCGGAAGCCGGCTTTTCCTTGCGGTGGGTGGCAGTCCTGAGGTGATGGGCCTGTATAACGGGCAGCTGCTTTTTATCTATTTTACCGCTTACCGTCATGGGCAGCTCATTCAACGGCATCCATACTTCGGGGATCATATAAGCAGGCAGCTGGTCTTTCAGCAGCTCCTGCCATTTTTCGCGGCCGTACTGCTGGCCGTTTTTATATACAATGTATGCTGCCAGCACAGGTGTAGCGCCTACTTCCTTTACAGTAACCGCGCAGTTCTTCACAATCGGCTGGCCGGCTATTGCCTTTTCTATTTCACCGGCTTCTATACGATAGCCCCTGTATTTGACCTGGTCGTCTATTCTGCCGGTGAAAAGAATGTTCCCGTCGGGCCTTAGTATGCCGCTGTCGCCGGTTCTGTAAAGGCGCCGGCCGGCTGCAAAGGGATGCGGAACAAACTTCTCATCCGTAGCAGCTATGTTATTAACATAGCCGGTTGCAAGCCCTTCGCCTCCTAAACAAATCTCTCCTTCAACGCCCAGGGGCTGCACCTGCAGGTATTTGTCCAGGATATATACTTCGCGGTTGGTAATGGGGCTGCCGATCGGCATTATCCTGTCGGTGCTTTTTACATGGTAATAGGTAGCGCAAACAGTACTTTCCGTAGGGCCGTAAGTGTTATATACGGGTATGCCCTGCTGCAGCAAATGCGAAACACTGGCTGCATTGAGCACATCGCCTCCGCTGATCAAAACCCGCAGCGAAGATGGCAGCGTGCTGCCATTCAGCAGGTTTATAACAAAAGGATTGGTGCTCAGAATGGATATGTGCTCTTTGCCAAGCGCATCCAGCAGGCCTACCAGGTCTTTCCTGTCTTCCAGTATATGCAGCCTGCCGCCGGCGCCCAGTACGGGAAATATTTCCTCCACGGAGGTATCAAAGCCCAGGGAGGCCTGCTGCAGCACCACGTCACGGCTGCTTACCTGGAAGTATTCCTGGAAAGAGCATACATAGTCGGTCATGGCTGCATGCGGTATCATTACTCCTTTGGGCGTGCCTGTTGAGCCGGAAGTATAAATGATATAGCAGCTGTCTTCGGGGGCAATGGCGCAGGGCTCGTATTTTCCCATGCTTTGCGCCAGCAAGGATTCCATTTCCAGCAGCTGGATGCCGTTGTCTTCGGGCAGCGGCGCCACGGTTCCACCGGCGGTGAGCAGCATCCGGCATTGTGCATCGCTGCAGATAGCTGCAATCCGCCGTTGGGGAAAAGAGGGGTCCAGCGGTATGTAGGTAACGCCTGCCAGCATGCTGCCCAGCATAGCTATTATCATTTTTTCAGAGCGGGGCAGCAATAATGCCATCCGGTTGCCGTAAAGCTCCTTCAGGGGCGCCAGCGCAGCAGCCAGCTGTTCTGCCGCTTCATTGATCCCGCTGTAAGTAAACCTGCCCGTGCTGGTGGAAACGGCCACATTGCCCGGGTAACGCCCGACCATATTTTTCCACATTACCGGGAAGCTAAGCTCGTTCCGGTTTTTCTCAGGCCCGCGGGAAAGCTGCAGTATGGTTGCTATTTCGTTGGGTTGTATAAAGGACAGCTGCGCTAATGGCAGCTGTTCAGAAACAGGCAGGGCAGACAACAGGTGCGCAAAACTATTGCTCACAGACTGCATCATGTCCGCATCAAAATACTCCGTGTCGTAAACGAAACGGATATCAAATCCTTGGTGGTTATAATCCCGCAGGTAAATGGCCAGCTTGTCACGCTCACCGTGATTGGAAAGCGCAACAGCGCCGGTTTTCAGGCTGCCGAACGTGCTGGTAAATTCAAAATCTTCATAAGATATCCTGATGTCGTATAATGTTTTCCCTACCGGGATCTTCAGGTCCTTGACAAGGTTGCCGTATTGATAACGCTGATGCCTTAGTACCGCAGACATTTTATGCTTTACCGTACCTAAAACATCGGCCAGTGTATGCGTATGGTTTACCTGGAACTTGAGCGGCATCAGGTTCATGAAAACGCCGGCTACAGACCGGTATGCCTTTTTGGTCCGGTTTAGTACGGGAACGGCAATGCATATCTCATCCTGTTGCCTGGTACGGGAAAAATAAGCCAGCAGCAAAGCGGTCACCAGCTGAAACAGCGAGCTTTTCCGGGCTTCGGCAAAAGCCTGCAGGCTTTGCTTTATTTCTTCGGAAATAAACAACGTATGGCTGCCCGCATGCGGCTGGTTATTATCCGCGCCTGGTGCAATTTTTCTGAATAAGCCATCCGGCACGGTGGAAAATTCGTTCAGCCAGAACGAGCGGTCTTTTTCCATGTCGGCAGACTGGTAATAACCTTCATCGTCAAGGGCATAGTCGCTGTAGCGCAGCTCCTGGAAGGCGTATTCCTTTCCTTCGGCCAGTGTGCTGTAGATTTCGGCCGCCTGGTTAAGCAATAATTTAAATGACCACCCATCTCCGATAATATGATGGATTTTAGCATACCAGAAGTGTATACCTTCGTTTATCTTCAGCAGCTTAAACGTGAAAAGGGGACCGGCTCCTATATCAAACGGCAACGCAAAATCCTGCTCCATCCATTCCATGGCGGCGCCGCGCGGGTCGGCTGCCGCAGAAAAATCGATGTGTGCAATATCATATGCGTCAAAAGCGGTGGCGGTGTATGCAACCAGCTCACCTTCTATTTCCATGAAGCGGGAGGCGTACACCTCCTGTGAACAAAGCACGGTGCGGATAGCTGCCGAGAAATGACCGTAGTTCAATTCTCCCTCCAAAAAGGCGTAGCCCCCGATATTGTACTTCGAAGAGCCTTTGTCAATCAGCTGATCCAGCCATATCAACTTCTGGGAAACCGTTGGCTTATATAGTTTCATAAATCATTCTTTAAGAGATGGAAGCAATCTGAAGTAGTTTTACATTGTCTATAAACAGCTCGTCTTCTGTTGCCAGCAACCTGCTGATGTTAACCAGGTTCTCAACAAACTGGTTGATCGTATTGCGTTTGAACAACCCGCCGTTATATTCGATTCTTGCTTTCACCGTGTTATCCACCTGTTCAAAACGGAATGTGAGATCCGCGCGGTTGGCGCATCCTTCCAAAGCATAGCGCTCAATTGTTAATTCGGGCACTTCGGGAAGCAGGGGCGCCTGTTGCGGGTGTACCAGTACGTTAATAAGCAGGCAGCCGGACAGGTTGTCCATCAGGCCAAGCTTCTCCATAAGCAGCTCATACGGGTAGCGGTTGCGCTCATATGCAGCAACCAGCACGTCCCGGATCGTTTCCAGCACGTCGCTGAAGCAGTCCTTACAGGTGTCCAGCAGGGTTCTCACAGGAAATATGCTGTTATAGGGGCCTACCTGCCCTTCTACTTCCGGATGCGGCCTGGAAGCAATGGAGGCGCCGATAATAATATCCTTTTCCCTGGTGTAGCGGTTCAGGAGCACGTTAATAATAGCCACCAGCACCACCAGGAGGCTGGCGTTGTTCCTTTCTGCTATTTTTGTAAGCGCTGCCGTAAGGCTTTTATCCAGCTGGAAGGTTACATAGTCGGCATTGGAGAATACCCGGTTGTTGCCCGGGAAATCGGCCGGGAATGCAGTAGGCGCCGGCCTCCCGCTAAAGTGGTCCATCCAGTAGCTTTCCTGTTCGCTGAACAGGTTGTGCTGTGGCTGGGCATTCTGCCATGCCACAAAATCTTTATACTGGATGCTGAGTGGCGGTAAAATGTTCCGGCCCTGTTCCCGGTAGCCTTTATAAAGCGTCAGCAGCTCATTGGCAATGATTACCATTGAATGATCATCCGAGATAATGGTATGCATGGAAAATACAAGAATGTACTTCGGCTCAAGCAGCCTGATAAGCGTTACACGCAGCAGCTGGTCTGCCTGCACATCAAAGGGGAATGCCTGTTCTTCCTGGATGATCTCATTGCTAAGCTCTTCCATCCTTTCGTACTTGCTAACGTCGATATGATTGACCTTAATATTGAAGGAGGCGGGCGGGCATATCCGCTGACGTAAAGTCCCGTTTTCCACGGCAAAAGTTGTTCTCAGTATCTCGTGCCGTATCACCAGCGCTTCAACAGCCTTTTCAAGCGCCTCAATATCCAACCTGCCTTTAAAATGCAGCGAGAAAGAGATATTTCTTTTCGGCTTCTCCGGCGAAAGCCGGTCCGACAGCCATATCCATTTCTGAGCATAAGAAAGTTCGTAATAATCAGAGCTGGGCGCATTCTGAATCTCGCTGTAAGTACCGTTCATATAATTAGCAGTTAAAAGCATGTAGCTGGTTGCAAAAAATAGGTTGTTCAGTAAAGGATATAGCTTCGCTAAATCGAGTCACATCGTCGTTTATAATCGAAATGGATGATAAGGATAATAGCTCCAGGGGGCTGGAATAGGGGTAAGCAGGGCCTACCGGAAAGAATAATTGTTGTACTATGCTGCAAACAGGGTGCAGCGCCCTTAGTTGATGCTCATAAGGTCTTCAGCGGACACTTCTACCGATATGGCCTGCTTTAGCAGCGGCAAACGGATCATGAACCGGGGTTGCTGGTTTACATTGCGGACCAGGACGCCCGTTATGCCTGCAAAAACGCCTTGCTTTATCATTACCGGGTCGCCTACGGAGAAATAATCTTCCTTTTGCACATCCCGGCCTTCGGATTCAATGAGCCTGATTTTGTCGATTTCGTTATCCGCGATCACATCGGGGCGGCCGCCGGTGGAAACGAACCGTATCACACCAGGTATCTGCAACAGGTCCGCCCCCTGCCGGGAACCTTTTTTAACGAAAATGTAGCCTGCGAATAACGGCTCCTCAATCTTCTTCATCCGGTCGCTCCAACGGCGTACTACCGTCCGGACCGGCAGATAATTCTCAAACCTCAGATAACCGATCTCCTCACAAATCTTTTTTTCAAATTTGGGCCTGGTGTATAAAACATGCCATTTTAAATCTGTTTCCCTGGGTTTCATAACATGCATTTTTAGTTTGGATAAGTCTGCATCAGAAGATTTGAGCGCCGGAACCGGCTATACATAGCGAAGGGCGCCGCGATCGTCCCTGGCTTTCATTGCGAAACCGCCTATTATGCCGGTTCCGGTAATGGTTGCGGTGGTGTCCATCTTCTTACCTTGTTGCGGCCGTCCGGCGTTTCTTTCGTACCTGAAAAGAGGTTTTGCCTGAATTGAGAATGGGGAGGTGGTTGTGTTGTTCATAGTAGTATGTTTTTATGATTTATAAGCAAATTAGCCCCCTGTTTCCACCCGGTTATAATTATTACACCAATATGTACTTTCCCAAGATGTCTTTTATTATTTTCGATACATGAACTTTAGCGTGCACCCCTTTTACAGACTTTTCCGCAGTAAAACAATACCCTATCACGTCCTGGGCTGGACGTTATTTATCCTGTACGAGCTGTCGGCAATACCGTTAAGGCATATTCCAAAAGACCGGGGAGTTTATTTCGACTATGTATTTCCCTACATGATCAATATCCTGCTATTCTACTTCCATGCCCACGTAACGCTGGACTCTTCGTTCAGGCCCAACAGAAACGCCTATGCGCTGTTCTTTCTGCTTATCCTCACGGAGCTGGCGCTTTACCTTGGCCTGATGATCCTTTTGGATAGCCTGAGCCGCGATACATCCATGAACATCTTTACCCAGCTGGTAAAGGGAAATCCCACCCCGTTGCTGCTGCAGCTTTGGCGGGGTATTTATTTCATCGGCTTCAGCTCTGCTTACTGGTTTGCCCTCAGAAGCATGGCATCGGAAAGAAAGGTGCTGCAGCTCGAAAAAGACAAGATGCAATACCAGATAGACCGGAACAACCTGGAGAAAGACTATATTGAAATGCAGAACGCCTACCTGCAGTCGCAGGTGAATCCGCACCTGCTTTTCAATACGCTCAATTTCGTTTACAACAACGTGCAGCAAGCCTCCCAGGAAGCGTCTGAGGCCATTATCCTGCTGTCTGAGCTAATGAACTTCTCGTTGCGGGAGCCGGAGGCCGATGGTAAGGTGGACCTGGAAAAAGAGGTTGAACAAATCAAAAACATCATCAAAATAAACCAGATCCGGTTCAATAACAGGCTATATATTGACGTTGAATTTAACGGCGATTTCAGCGAAGCCCGGATCATTCCTATGGGCCTGCTCCCCTTCATTGAGAACGTGTTCAAACATGCCAATCTTACGGATAAGGATTACCCGGGAAAAATAACGGTGAACTATAACTGCGAATCCGTGGAATTAGTAACTTTAAACAAGAAAAAAAACCGGTCAAAAGCTGTTAGCCATGGTATCGGTCTGGCCAATATCCGCAAGCGCCTTGACAATATTTACAAAAACAACTATACCCTAACGATCAACAACGGCGAGCAGGACTTCTATGTACATTTGATCATAAAATTAAAACCCGAAACAGATGATTAGCTGTTATATTGTTGATGACGAACAGCATGCCATACAGGTAATGGCCAAGCATATTGAGCAAACGCCCGGCCTGCAGCTGATAGGCACCTCGGAAAACCCATTGGAAGCGTTACAGGTATTCAGGGAAAACGGGTATGCGGATATTACCTTTATTGATATAGATATGCCCCAGCTTTCGGGTATGGACCTCTCGGAGCTGCTGCATAACAAAACCACCATCGTATTTGCTACTGCTTACGATAAATATGCCTTGCAGGCCTTTGAAAAGAGCGCCTTTGATTACATTCTCAAACCTATTTCATACGAAAGGTTCCTGAAATGCATCAACAAGCTAAACAGCCGCATGGTAAAGGGGCCGCAGGAAGAGGAAAGCTCCAGGGATCATTTCTATATCCAGTATGAGATGAAGGGAAAGATTGTGAAAATAGAATACAAGGATGTAGTGTATATACAGGCGCTGAAGAACTATGTGATCATCCACACGGTAAACGGAAAATTCATTACCTACCTTACCATGAAAGAAATGGAGGACAGCCTTTCCCCGTCTGTTTTCATGCGGGTGCACAAGTCCTTTATCGTGAACCTCACCAAGGTTCAGTCTATAGACGGTAACGCTATTCAGCTGGGCAATAAAACAGAGATTACCCTGGGCATCAGCTACAAGGAGGCGTTTTTTGCCCGGTTAAATGAAAAGATGATCAAAACAAAACGGTTATCGGGCTAACTGGCTCCGGTAAAGCATTGAATTGTAGTGTTTATACAGCAGCCAGTAAATGATCAGCTCCTGCCGGCGGGGGTTTTGTACAAACAACCGGTTCAGGTGCATGTGTATCATGTCGCCCAGCAGCTTTTCAATAACCGGCGGCGGCTCGTGGCCTACCTTACCGGCAATAATGCCGCAATGTTCGTGCAGCCGCGCGCAGTGCATGTTTAACCCGGATTTCAGCACATCCAGGTCCTCATAAATACGGTTCATCTCCTGCCGTAAATCGGCATATTTCTTTTCCAGGCTTTTCTTCAGGTCCTTATCTTCTCCAAACTCCCTGTAAAAGCCGGTGTACAGGTTGTAGAACAGGGAAATCCGCTGTTTGAGCGTTAACCCGAAAGCATTCAGTATCTCTTCCATAGAGAGCATAATGAAATCCAGGTTGTAGGAATACGGGGTGTCGTCCCGGGCCGACTTGTCCATGTAGGAAATGGTAAGCAGGCTGCTGCTGAAAAAGAATGATTCTACGTCCTCAATGGTCGCAGGGGCGTACCTTTCCAGCTCTCTCACGTAAGTGTCTATATGATATTTCTCTATTTTCTGCTCATCCAGGAGGGTCCTCAGCTGCTGGCTGCACAAGGCCATCAGCATATCCGACGGCCCGTTGACTGAATGAAGCCGCAGCCGGATATGATGATCCGGATCATTGTAGCGTATATAGAACCATTTATCGATGATCTTCCGGTCGTATATCCATTCCAGGAAGGGCATCAGTATTGTGCAGAGCAGCTCATTAGCCAGTATGGGATGACAGTAAATTTTAAAGTACACCCATTCCGTACCCGGCGCAAAATTCCGGTTGCCTGAAGCTGCTTCTTTAAATTTGTGTGATGCGGGGAACTGGTAAACCGTTTCATTAAGATATAAGGCGGCCGTGTACTGTCCTATCAGCGGCTTTCCCCTGCTGTCAGTCACATCCGGCCGGCCATCTTCGTTCAGCAGAAATTCGGTAAGGGTTAGGTTGTCAGAATGTTTAACAGCGTCCAGGAACAGCAGCACCTCCTCCGGCCGGTCCTTATCAAACACCAGCTGGTTGTCGTGCTGTGTGAGTGCAAAGTACCGCGGTAGCTTAATCTGCTCCGCCAGCTGGCAAAACCGGTCGTACAGCTGCGCAGGGCCGGTTGTTTTCATAAAGGAGAAGTCGTCTGCCTTCAGGTGCCAGGTGGCCAGGCTCAGGATGGTGGACTTATACATTACCCGTGGATAGAATCGCAGTCCCGGGAAAAAATGCTCCAGCTCCAGCTTGAAACCAGATTTCAGCCCCTGGTACTGCAGATCGCAAAGGAACCGGAATACAGACAGGGCGCTGTTATGATAGTTAAAGGCCGTGCTGAGCCTGGGCACCACAATGGCGTCATGTTTTTTTGACCGCAGGATAATGCGGTTATCCCGCACAGATATATACAGGTCGGATAATGCCAGCTGGCGGTCTTCTTCCAGGGTAGATATTACAATAACCGGCACTTCGTATTTCCTGATATGTTTTCTCCGATTAATATTCGCGGCATGCATGTCGCAGATGTGCGCAATTTCGGCAAACAGCACCTCCGGGTTCTGTTCCTGCTCTTTCTCCGCAATTGCTGCGGCCATATCCTGGAAGCGGTCGTTGAATGCGGAGAAGCGGCCTATCAGTGAGGCGGCGGATGCGCCTCCTGCGTTTTCAAGGTACAGCAGCCCGTTATGCAGCCTGAACACAACCGAGATAGAAGGCGGCAGCTGATGGTCTGAGCGCTGCGGCGTTATCTCCGCCAGGTCTTTTTCAGTAAGCACTACCTGGTAAGCGCTGTAGTCGTTCTGCTGCCGGTGCAGTTTGTTGAGCAACATGGAGTGGGCGGCTGTCCATTTCAGGTATTTCTCCCGCTCTTTCGGGTCGTTGAACTGCACGTCTTTCAGCAAGGCATCTTCCCCGTAAATAACATCATCCTGGTTTTCATAGCCGATGCCTACTTCGGGATCCAAAGCCACCAGCAAAGGAATCTCCTGGCTTTCGAACTTGGCTGCAAAGGCCTGCCTGAAGCTTTCCAGCTCCTCATTCTGATAGAACGGCACCAGCCTGTCGAGGCAATAAAGCCCTTCTACTATCATCTGCTGGTATTTCATGGGAATACCGCCGGCGGTATCTCCCCGCTCCGTTACAGCGTAGAAAGCATGCTTGCGGTTCTCTGCTCCTTCCAGCAGCTCATCCAGGTGCTGCCGGTATTCCGGAACGCTGTAAAAAGTGTTAACATCCATGTTGTTCAATGCATGCAGCATAGCCTCTATCTTATCCAGCCTCGCCGACCGTACATTGTGCCCTGCCAGGTGCTTCAGCAGATCTTCCAGGCAGCCGTTGCCGGTGATACTGTTGCCCCACTCCGGCAGCACGATCTGTTCGCTGATCAGCTGCATCACAAAATGGTCCACCGCTTCCTCATCATAACCTGTGCGCTCCACGAGAAACTGCCCGATTTCCCCAAATGTTCTGCCTTTGCTGCAAAAGGCTACGATGTCGTTGATCACGTCACTTTCCACCAGGGAAACTACGAAGAACGTTCTTTTTAACCGTTGCATGTCCGCATCGTATTTGATGTACCGGAAATGCCTGGACACTTTGTATAAAGACGTGTTAGCCCTGTATCGCATAATGAGGCCCGCTTCTTCTTTGATCAGTTGCTCACAAAGCTCAAGGCCGGAAAGGAAGTCCAGCTTCAGCCGGGGATATATGTTTTCTTCCGGAAAGCTCACCGCCTCATCCTGTTCGCTCCACCGGGCGGTTGTTACAGAAGAGAAAGCGCCGAACGGGGTGGGTCTGAAACAGGCCCGGTTGTAGTACTTACGCAGGCTGTTCTTCTGACCTGTACTTAAGTTGTTGTAGTTAAAATCCCGTTTTTCCAGCTCCCTGTAAAGGTCAATACTGGCCATGTACAGGGCGGTCCGGAAAAACCCGTTCCGGAGCAGCTCCTCGCTTTTCAGGGAAGAATAATCATGACAGCTGAAGATCGGGTTCCTCATCACTAACGTTGGAAAAAAAGCATAGTTCATACGGGCAGAAGTTTAAAACGTATTATAACTTATAACAGCAGTATTTTACTCCAGTTAAGGTGTATGCCGGAAACATAAGAGAGCAGTGCGAACGCAGGGCCGGTAAGCCCTTCCAGGTAGTCGTGCTCCCGGCCTGTGTACATCCCGTTTTCCAAATCACCGGGCAGGAACAGGAGCAGTTTTTCAATCCAGTATTCATAGCCGTCTTTGTAGCCGGCCTGGTTACTTTCATGGTACAGGGTTTTACACAATTGTGACAGCCCCGCTGCTCCATGACAGAAGCTGGAATTGGTGACCATAGTAGAACCCTCATCGCGCCGCATCATGCTTTGCATACCTGTAAGGTCTGCCAGCTGCAGCAGGCTTTCATCATTGAGCAGGCGGCCTGCCCGGTAAAACAGCAGCACCTGGTTCAGATCACCATAGCACCAGGCCAGCCTGTTAGGCGCGGATATCTTTTGGGCGCCACGCCTGATAACAAAGGGGAAAAAAGAACATTCGTTACGTGAAAAGTCCACGTCCATTTTATGTTTGAGGATGAAGCGGATGACTCCTTTCAGCGTATCGGCGATCAGCTGCCTGTGCGCCGATGCTTCAAAGGCATTGATCAGCACCAATAGTATTCCACACTGGCCGCGCGAAAGGCTGAAGTTAATGACCTGCTTTCCATTGGCCTTTACCGGGTTGCCCCTGAACCAGCGGCAGGCACCTTCCTGTACGGCACGATTGCACAGCTGTTCTACCACCACATCCAGGTACCGGCTAATGTGTGGTGCGGTATGCCACTTGCCGGAAAAATAATGTACTACGCCAAGGGCGCCATGTAAATAGTCTGTATTGTCTGCTGCGATCAGGCCGGCGGCCGCATTGAACAGGTATTTGTCCAGCGCTTCCATCTCCTGTTGTATGCCGGCATCCAGCACCCCCTCCCGGCACAGGAAGCTGATCACATATCCCAGCCCTGCTGCGCCGGTGCTCAATGAAGGACCTGCCAGTGTAAGCTCTTTGCTGTGAATGTTGGCTATTACCTGCTCCAGCAGGCTTTCCATCTTGTGTTTGAGGGTAGGGCGCTCTGTTACTTTGTATAAGTGGTAGTAGTAAAAGATCAGGCCCAGTTGTCCATTCAATAGGGTGTCATTGTCGCAGTCATGTTTCTCCAATAGATCATTTATACTGTTTAACGCTTTTATGGCTATTTGTTGCATTATTTTTCCCGGCGCTTTATAATGCAACAAATCTATCCGTACTTATGCAGCGGGTTTAATTTTTTACACGAACCGGGGTATTCGAGGGACTAATTTTGTGAGGAGGGTGCTCCTAAACAAGCACCACATCCGCACTGCC
>NZ_DASTRI010000228.1:0-29335 GCF_035761305.1 Chitinophaga sp.
CATTCCACAGGCAAGGGCAATAGTAAACTTCACGCGGTATAAGGAAAATAGCCGATTCACAGGCATTAGGGAAAAATAAGACCCGGTTATTTAACTAGAGATAACAAAGGTAGGGAACCCCGGTTACCCCGGTAATACCAAAAAGTTGTAATTTTTAACATTCCTTTCACTAATCATTTATACTAATATGATGTTACTCAACGTATGCCGCATCCTGATAATTTTAATGGCGGGGCATCCATATGGCAGCGCGAATGCAGCACTGCAGCAGAACAGCGGGGAAGAGGCGGTGAAAACCGTTATTGGGCAGCTGTTTGAAGGGATGCGTAAAGGCGACAGCACCATGGTAAAGGATGTTTTTGCTCCGGGTGCTGTTTTGCAAACCATTGCTACCCTGCCGGGCCAAACACCCCAGGTGAGAACAGAGGCACTGCAGCGTTTCCTTGAGGCAGTAGGAAGGCCTCACACGGACGTGTGGGATGAGCAGATCACTTACGGGCACATAGCTATTGACGGCCCCCTGGCATCTGTATGGACGCCCTACCGGTTTTACCTGGGACAACAGTTCAGCCACTGCGGGGTAAACTCTTTTCAGCTGGTGCTGCTGGAAGGAAAGTGGAAGATCGTATACCTGGTTGATACCAGGCGGAAAGCATGCGAGTAGTGCAGGGGGTATATAAAAAATAAACCTCTCGAAGAGTCGAGAGGTTTTCAGTGGATTACTAACCCATTTTTTTAATAACCCAAAATCTTTAACATACTCTGGGCACTTTGCTCTTTGGCATACAGCCAATCTTTAAGCTGCCCGTTTTTGTCATATCCTACAATAACATGTTTCGGTGAAGGGATCAGGCAGTGTTTAATACCGCCATAGCCGCTTAGCTGGTCCTGGTAGGCGCCGGTATGGAAGAAGCCAATATACAAAGGCTCTCCGTTACTAAGCTTGGGCAGGAATACTGCATTCACATGCTCTTCTGATGTGTAAAAGTCATACCCATCGCAGGTGAGCCCTCCCAGGTGCACCTCCTGGTACTCCTGGTCCCATTTGTTAATGGGCAGCATCAGGAATTTTTCCCCGATGCCCCAGGTATCTGGCAGGGTGGTAATGAAAGAGCTGTCTATCATATACCAGTTCTCACGGTCGTTCTGCATCTTCTCTCCCACCACACTGTATATTACCGCTCCGCTTTCGCCTACTGTAAAAGAACCAAATTCTGTGTAGATGTCCGGTACGGGCACCTTGTTCTTTTTACAAACATTCTTGATGGTGGCTACGATCTCGTTCACAATGTAATTATAATCGTAATCAAAACCCAGCGAATGTTTGATGGGGAAGCCCCCTCCTATATTAATACTATCCAGCTCCGGGCAAATCTTCTTTAACTGGCAATACAGGTTCAGCACCCGGTTAAACTGGCTCCAGTAATAAATATCATCCTTAATACCCTTGTTCATGAAGAAGTGCAGCATTTTCAGCTCAAACTTCTCATTCCCCTTCAGCTTATCCACATAAAACTCCAGTATATCACGGGAGCGTATGCCCAAACGGGAGGTATAAAAATCAAAGGTGGGCTCTTCCTCCGCTGCTATGCGCAACCCCAGCTTTACCGGTTCTTTGGTGCGCATATGCTTCTGGTATTCCTCCAGTTCCTCTTTGTTATCCAGCACAGGTATCACATTTTTGAAACCGCTGTTTACGAGGCGGGAGATGGCCCGGGTATATGCTTTGGTTTTATAACCGTTGCAAATTATGAAGGTTTCTTTATTGATCTTCTTCCGTTCGTACAATTTATTGATAATATCAATATCGTAGGCAAAGGAAGTTTCAATGTGCACACCATGCTTCAGGGTTTCCTCCATAATAAAGGAGAAATGCGAGCTTTTGGTGCAGTAGCAATAATAGTAGTTCCCGTCGTACCGGTTCTTTTTAATGGCATCCTGGAACATCTTTTTTGCCTTGTTGATCTGCATACCGATCTTAGGCAGAAAGGTAAGCTTGAACGGTGTGCCGTATTTATCGATCAACGCCTTGATATTCAAACCATTAAATTCGAGATAGTTTTCGTTCACCTCAAATCCTTCCTGTGGAAATTCAAAGGTTTGATTCACAAGATCTGTGTAGGTGTTGTTCATCTAAATCTGCGAATGAATTTTAGGTTAGCAATAAAATTTAAACTCAGGTTTAGCTGGAGAAACTCCTGGTTTACACACCTACGTCAGTTCGAAACCCAGCAAAATTGGTTGCAAAGCTAAATATTTTGTTCTATTGCGAAAGTAAAAAATTTGGGGCTTTTCAAAGGAAAGCGTCATATTAAAGTAAATAATTACCAATCAATTCTTTAGGCAGGTTGGTAAGGTCGGGAGCCTGGCGAAAGGGTAAGCTTATCTTCAAAAATAAATATTATCAATAGGCTGAATATTAAACACTTATATTGAAAAATAGCAAGTTAGCATCTTCGTTTCCCGGCAATTGATTTAATATATTGCTTTACAATGAATTATATTTTATAATTATTCGATTGACCGTGTAATTATCTCTCTCTTAGTAAAGGAGCCCTCCTCCCAGCAGCCTGGTCAAATATTATATAGATGTGGCGCCAGCAACTCCCAATAAGCGTCCATTACTCTGCCCGGCCGGTTTCGCCCAGCAGGGCCAGGCTATGCTTGCCTTCGCAAAACAACAGGTCCAGTATGCTGAGGTTGGGGAGGAAACCTGTCCGGTCCTGGAACACCTGGGTGTACACAGGCGCATTGGGGTACTGCAGCTCCCGCTCCCCGGGTTTGAGCTGGTCCCGGGCATCGGTAATACCCGTGGCCGGATCGTACTGCTTTTCAAAACGGTCGGTAAAGGTTGGAACACAGCTATATCCCAGCGCCCGGTTTACCCATTCAAAGCAGGCCAGGTTCCAGTCGACCAGGAACTGGTAAGGCTGCTCAAACAACCCCTGCAGGTCTTCTTCATAATATTCAAACCAGGGGGAGCGGCGGTAAGCAGATACCAAAGTTTTCCAATGCAGGGCCTGCCACCTTTCCTCATTACTGATCCTTACATCCTTCATAATGGTTCGCTGGTTCTTTCCTTTGGCTAAAGGCACGCTTAAAAGAATGGGGCCATTAGGCCCGGCAATGTAACAACGGTTGCGATAACTGAGCTTTTGGTAGTGTTCATATCGCTCTATCTGTAATATAGTGTGTTCAATTAAAGCTTTATAATAAGAAATTGGTGGAAAATATTGTAATTCAATCAGTAAAGTACTATTTTTTTGTGCCGCTGTCATAATGTCAAAATTGATGGTCTGCTGTCTGAAAACCTATGCAACCAGGTGATGAATTAATTATCATTCTCTACTTAATAATTAATCTCAATTAACTGGAAAACAGGTCATAGAAAAATAAAAAATATGCTATTTATTTTAGCAATTTAGTGTTTAAAGTAAAATTTCAGTTCGATGCAAAAATACTAAAGTTATTAGTACGTTTTTCGTTCATTTTCAACGGTTTTTTATGTTAAGTAAAATGTGAAGCCGGCAGGTGAAGGAGGAAGCACTACCCTGTTCAGGGCGGCGTTTATAAGCGTAGCAATAAAGCTGAGTTAGCTGGTTGATATAATGGCTGAGGCTGGTTAATTGACGAGCGGGACGGTGCAATAGGCTGGTTGAAAAAAGGATAACAGGGGCATGCCGGAGATGGTGAGCCGGCTGTTCGGAAACCAGCTTGTGGGATATTAGTGCGATGGCTAAGTGCGGAATGTTTACTTTAGGCTGGTTGAAAGAACGATAACAGATCATACCTTCAACGGCTAAGCTTGATAATCCGGGAACTGCAACCGGCAAACATGAACTACAAGCGGCTAGTGAGAACGTAGCTGGTGATAAAGTAAATAGCAATTGAGTAATGCGGCGATTAAGATGGTAAGTGAAGGCTGGAAAAATATGTATACAGCAGAGCCGTTATATCCCCGGAAAATCTTTAATAGATCACAACAAAATAATAATGCCGGGCAGGTTGTATGGAAAAATTGACCATCCAGGTTTACCTCCATTCAGCTGGCCATTTTACAATTGTTTAGATTTTGTGAATTTATCTGCCAGGCCCACCGGGAAAAAGGGATTTCGCTAAATTTGTTCCTTATGCAACAAAAAGCCCGTTTTACCCGCATCATCCGTTTAAGTATTTTAGTGCTCCTTACCTGGGGCATGGCCAGCTCCTGTGAAAAAATGAAAGACCTGGAGTTTGTGCGGGTGGCCGGCGTAAGCCTGGATGAGTTGGGTATGAGCACCAGCATTGTACGCATGACGCTCGCCTATTATAATCCCAATAACTTTAACCTGCAGCTGAAAGACGCCGATTTTGACCTGTTCTTTGACGATACGCAGGTAGGCCATTCCACACAAGATACCGTGATCCGCATACCGGCTAAAGACACTTTTTACTTTCCCGTAAAGCTGGAGGTAAGCATGGCCAATGTATTTAAAAACGCCTGGAGCGCTTTTGCCAATAAAGAGGTTACTATTAAAGCTACCGGCAACTGTAAGGTCGGCAAAGGCGGGTTATATTTTCCCTTCCCTATTAAATGTGAAACCCGGCAGCCGCTGAAGTTCTTTTAAAAGCACGCCATTACCTGCCCCATGATGGCTAAAATGTGCCGGCATTCGGCCAGGTTTTTTACAGGCGGCAGGTTTATTACCGCGGCGCGCACCTGGTTCAGGGTAACCAGGTCTACGGCTTTTACCAGTTCATTTTTACGATAACAGGCTAACGCAATAGCGGTTTTTAACACCGTAGCCTTTACCCGTACCGTATGCGGGGAGTAACGGCCGGGGTGTATATGTATGTATTTACCGGTTTCCTCCTGCCCCATTCTTAATATCCAAACCGACTGGTCGGGCAATATAATTTCCCGGTAACCATGGTGCTGCAGCAGCCAATGCGCATACGCCACCTGGCTGGCAATGCCCGCTGCCTGCAAGGCCGCCACGGTAGCCGCACCAATATCGTTTACCTGCAGGTGGCCCAGGTACAGGTCCATTTGTGAGCCGCCCAGTATTTTCAGCTGTTGCGGCAGTTCCGCCACCGGGCAGGTGGCAATAAAATGAGCAATGGCCCCCAGGTGATGCTTGAGGGCGTTAAACTGAATGTTATGTAATCCGGCGGGTGACATCTAAAAAAAAGTCCCGCTCCGGACGGCCGGAACGGGAGCTATGTTAATTACAGTTACAGGCGTATTAGTGTTTTTTATCCGGGTGCCCGCCACCGTCTTCCGGCTTTTTGCAGCAGGTTGGCAGCCTTGAGTAAGATTCCGGGTTGGCGGTTACATCATCTGCATCATACCCCGCATTGGCAATGGCCGTCTTCACATTCTCGATATTAGTACGGTCACTGTAGAATTTTACTGTAGTAATATGCTTTTTGTAGTCTACTTTGGTAGAGGCAATTCCATCCTCACGCAGCATATATTTTTCAATCCGTTGCTTACACTGATTACATTGAACAGTGGGTGTGCTGATTTTTGCTGTTACAAGCGTGCCTTTTTTAGACTGTGCCATGGTAGTACCTGCAACAGCCAGCAGCATTACCATTACGAGCTTAATAATACGCATATACAATTATTTTGATACCCGAAGATAATGATAAATGTGCAGATGTGCAGATATGCAAATGTGCAGATGGATTAGCATTATTTCCAGATCGTGCAGGTCATTTGCACACCTGCACATTTGCATATCCGCACATCATTATTTGCCCCATTGGTCCGGGGCGCTGCGCCACGACTGCAGGGCGGCCTGCTCTCCGGCAGATACGGTTCCCTTTTCCACTGCCAGCTCTATGAGCGCGCTATAGTTACTTAGTGAGCGAAAGGGCACCCCTGCTGCGGCAAAGGCCTGCACGGCCACATCAAAGCCATAGTTAAAGATAGATACCATGCCAATTACCTCCCCGCCGGCCTGCCGGATGGCCTGCACTGCTTCGAGGCTGCTTTTACCGGTGGAGATCAGGTCTTCCACCACCACTACGGGCTGGCCTTCCTGCAGCACCCCTTCTATCTGGTTGCCCATACCATGCTCCTTGGGTTTGGAGCGTACATAAATAAAGGGCAGCTTCAGCTGGTCGGCAACCAGGGCGCCGTGCGGTATGCCGGCGGTGGCAACGCCGGCTATTACGGCTGCTTCCGGGAACTCGCTGAATACCAGGTTGGAAAGCTCGGATTTAATATAGTCGCGTACGTAAGGGTAGGATAACAGCCTGCGGTTATCGCAGTAAATAGGCGATTTCCAGCCGGAAGCCCAGGTAAAGGGTTCGGCGGGGCGCAGCTTTACCGCCTGCACCTGCAGCAGCTTTTCCGCTACTTGTTTTTCACTGATGTTACTCATAGGCCGCAAAATTAGGGGATCGAGGGTAAGTTTTATTGAAAAATATTATCCGCGCTACTGTATATCTACGCAACCGGGATGTATTTTATACGCAGCTACGGCATCGCGGATCCTACGGAATTTAAAACAAGCGCTACGCATTCGTTGGCAAGCCCTACGCACTTTGTTCACAGATAGCTATTTTTGCGCTATGGAACAAACCTTTACTATATATCTCAACGAAAGACCTCTTATCTTATCCGCCACCCAAAAAGACATACCGGCCAGGTACCGCGATGCCCCGGTTTGCCCCAAACCGGATGCAACAGCCATTACCCAAACGCTGCAGGCGCTGGAAAAAGGGGAAATAGCAGCAGCTGTTTTTGTGCAGTCAGATACGCAAAAATTACTGGAAGCCATTAAAAGCCACTTCAGCGTATTTGTGGCGGCGGGCGGACTGATCACCAACCCCGCAGGTGAAATACTGCTGATGTTCCGGCGCGGCAAGTGGGACCTGCCCAAAGGCAAACAGGATGACGGAGAAAGCCTGGAAGCCTGCGCCGTACGGGAAGTACAGGAAGAAACCGGCCTGCAGCACATTACACTGGAGCGTAAGCTTACGGAAACCTTTCATTATTACCCACTGAAAGAGAAAAAAGTGCTGAAGCACACCTACTGGTACAAAATGCTTTTTACAGGTACAGAGCTAACGGTGCCGCAGATAGAAGAGGATATTATGGACATTCAATGGATCCGGCCCGAAAACCTGGGCAAGTACATGAAGTTTTCTTACCAGAATATAGTGGATGTGTTTGAGAAGGCAGGCTATAACACCGGCCTTTAACTATTTACCCGGTATGTCCCGCTTGGGCAGTATGGCCACTGTTAAGCGGCTGATGCATACCAGCTTATGCTGATCGTCGGTAATGCGGATGTCCCATACATGCGTGGTGGAACCCAGGTGCAGGGGTCGTGCAATGGCGTGCACATATCCTTCCCTTACCCCTTTTATATGGTTGGCGTTGATCTCCAGCCCTACGCATATCTGCTTTTCAGCGTCTATTACCAGGCCCGAAGCTACGCTCCCCACGGTTTCCGCCAGGGCTGCGGAAGCGCCGCCATGCAGCAGCCCGTAAGGTTGCACGGTACGGTGGTCTACCGGCATCATCATCCGCAGGTAATCCGGTCCTATTTCCGTGAACTCCATGCCCAGGTAAGTACCCATAGTATTTTCGGCCCATTCATTTAGCTGGTCCAGTGAGATGTTGAGCGAGTGCCAGATGGGTTTCATTATTAATTTTTAATTGTTCATTATTAATTACCGCTGCTTTATAGTGTGCAGCACAGCTTCCGGTAAAAACTGGGAAGCATCGCCGCCGTTGCGGATAATGTCGCGCACCAGGGTAGACGCTATGCTGGTGAATTCCGGCGTACAGGTAAGGAAGATGGTTTCTATCCGGTTGTCCATGGCCCGGTTCACATCTGCAATAGCCTTTTCATATTCAAAATCACTTACATAGCGGATGCCCCTTAGTATGTACCGTGCATTTACCTGTTTGCAGAAATCTACCGTAAGCCCTTTGTAGGAGGCTGCTTTGATTTTCGGTTCATTCTTGTATATATCTTTAATCCACTGCAGCCGCTGTTCCAGCTCATACATGGGTACCTTGCTGGAATTTACGCCTATGGCTATGATCAGCTCATCAAAAAGGTCCAGGGCACGGTCTATTACATCTTTATGACCCAGGGTAATGGGATCAAAGGTGCCTGGAAATACGCATATACGCATTGAAACAATTTAATGGTTAAATAGTTGCCGGCGGCGGCCTTATTCCGGCTCAGGAATGCTGCCGCAGTTCCTCCCGGTTAATAAAAATAGAAAATATGGTGGTGCCGTAGTTACGTTCGGTACGGTAATAATTATAGTGCTTATAGTTGTTACGCGGCGTATGCTCCAGCACCAGCCAGCCTTCCGGGTTTAGCAGCTGCCGTTCAAACACGGTCAGGGGCAGCTGGTCTATGGTGGTAAGGGCGTAAGGCGGGCCGGCAAAAATAAAGTCGAATTTATCGGTACACTGCTCCAGGAATTTAAACACATCCATGCGGAACATTTTCAGGGTATGTATACCCAGCGCACGTGTTGTTTTTTCAATGAAAGCAGCCATCTCCGGGTCTTTTTCCACAATGGTAAGGTCGGTGGCGCCACGGGAGGCCAGCTCGTAGCTGATGCTGCCGGTACCGCCAAAAATGTCGAGTGTTTTCAGGGAGGCAATATCCAGGTTATTCTCTATAATATTGAACAGGCCCCCTTTGGCAATATCTGTAGTGGGCCGGGTATGCGGCATATGGGCCGGCGGCTGAAACCTTCTTCCTCCATATGCCCCTCCTATTATACGCATAGGGCTAAAGCATACAGGTGATGGAAATAATGGGCAGGCAATTCCTGCATTTTGCTGATATACTGGAAATCCGACAGGCGCTGTACCCACTCTACATGCGGCATAAACTTGTGCAGCTCCCCGTAAACATCCGTATCTTTTGCTATAGGGCCGCCCAGCTTTACTTTTACTTTTTGCTCATCCAGTCCCAGGATGCGCAGTGTATTTACCAGGTGGTACACTATATCCAGCCCGGTTTGGTAGGGTTGCTCCTGCTGGTTCAGCAACTTGCCGCCGGCATATATGGTTATGGTAAACCGGTTGCGCTGCGCCATAATGTAGGCAACACCATCGGCTGCACGAAAATCAAAATCGTAGGGGTAAGCCTGTAACAATGCGGAATGTGCATGTACCATACGGTCGGTAGAGAACTCCTTCCGTAAAAAGCCCAGCAGGTCCTTATCCACGGCATATACGTTCACGAGCGACATAGGCGGCGGTAAAATATCGGCCAGCACGGCTTCCTGCAGCTTTTCGGGGTACGCCATGTGCAGGTAGTCTTTTTTAAGCTGTGAGCTGTACTGGCTTTCCGGCACCAGGGTGCTTACAGCAGCATCAAAGGCCAGCAGCACAGACCTGAACGCGGTAAACAGCAGCTTATCTGCATCAAATACCCGTTCAATCATTTCCAGGTCGGCCACGGCCAGCTTTTGCGGTTGAAAATGGTAGGATTTCAGCGCCAGGAACTTTCCCCCTGCAGGCTCAAAAACAACATAGCTGAAAGTGCCCTGGCCTACCAGCACCAGCAGGTGACAGGTGGTAAGGTCCGTTTCCAGCAAAGAAGCGTCATCTACTGCAAAAGCCGGCTGCATATTGTAAGTTACGGACATATTGTACTTGTGAATGAAGGGGCAATTTAAGGCTAAAAACGCTGAAAGCAAAAAGCGGAAGGCAGAAAGCGGAAAGCGGAAAGCTAAAAGCTGAAGGCTGAAGGGTAAGAACGGAATGTTTGAAGGAGAATGCCGGAAGCCAAAGGATGAAGGCTGTGTGAAAGGTGATGGCTGAATATTAGCGCAGCGTGTGCTGAAGGAGCATGCCGGAGGGCCAAAGGATGAAGGCTGATGTGAAAGGTGATGGCTGAATGTTAAGCGCAGCGTATGCTGAAGGAGCATGCCCGAGGGCCAAAGGATGAAGCTGATGTGAAAGGTGATGGCTGAATATTAAGCGCAGCGTGTGCTGAAGGAAAATGCCGGAGAGCGAAAAGCAGAAGGATAGGAACAGAATGCTTGAAGCGAAGCACAGAAGGGTTGTATACTGAATAGTAAGGCAAAAGGCTTTAAACCGGCCTGAATGGGGAGTGAAACTGTGAAACCAGGAGCGCGCACCCCTGGAGCAACGGTCAGTTGCACATTGCGATTAACATTAATAGCTAAAAATCAATATCTTGCATCCAGCTTTCAGCGTTTAGCATGCCGTGTTAAGCTTTCTGCGTTTGGCATTCCCCCTTCCTACTGCATTTCCTCCAGCATTTTTTTACACTCGGCCTTTATACCCGGATCGTCCTGGGTAACAGGGCGCAGTGTTATGGCCTTACGCAGTACATCCATGGCCAGGGTTTGCTGATCTGTTTTATTATAAGCGCGGGCCAGCTCATAGTAGTTGAGGATAAACCCGGGGGCCAGCTTGCGGCATTTTTCATAATTGGCAATGGCCTGCTCCATGGACCCATCCGGCAGGCCGCCAAACAATGCTTTGGCCGCATTCCTTTCCAGGAAGCTGAGGTTAGCCACTTCATAGTTCCATTTACCCAGCACATGATAGGCCTGGCCAAAATTGGGATTGAACTTGATGGCCAGTTCGGCGTACTTTTTTACATCACGGGAGGCGGCCACCTTTTCCTTGGCGCCGGAAATAAGGGCCAGCCGGCCCAGGGCCACAGACATGGCGTAGTTAGCATCCGCATTATTGGGGGCTATTTTCAAAGCTTCCACGGCGTATTCCCTGGCTTCATTAAAATAGCGGGCTTTATCTTCCTTTTCTTTTTGACGGTTACCT
Organism: Chitinophaga sp.; assembly: GCF_035761305.1. Taxonomy (GTDB): domain Bacteria; phylum Bacteroidota; class Bacteroidia; order Chitinophagales; family Chitinophagaceae; genus Chitinophaga. The sequence continues at coordinate 10,784 of NZ_DASTRI010000228.1, forward strand.
TCCCGCGAGCTTAGCTCGCTGGCGCCTATAAGCGCGGCAACCTGTTGTGGCTGCGCTTTCAGCACCTCTTTGTATTTGGCCAGGGCATCCGCCTCCTTCATTTGCTTTTCCAGCGTTTTGGCCTGTTCCAGTAATTCATCCACGCTCTGGGCGTATAGGGCGCCGGCGCTGAACAGCAGTAGTAAGGCGGCGACTAAAAATTTTTGTGCCATAGGATGGGTTAGTTTTTATTTATATAAAAATAATAATAATATTTAAAAAAGCTGAAAGCCGAAAGCAAAAAGCTCAAAACCCAAAAGCGTAATACCGGCGCTAAAGCCGAAAAACCCGGCAGCCGGCTGTGTGCATTGCTAATCTTAACACCTTCAATACAAGTGAAAGCCGTAACCACGCACATTCCCCGCACCTGTTCCAGGACGCCCGGGTAAGCGCTATATACCAGGCGCCCACAGCCAATTAACCGTTAGTACGCTTTTTCAAGTGATACCATGGAGTTCCGTATCTCCGCACCCATGGGCGGGTTCATTTTGCGGAGGGTAACAACGGTTTTTTTAACCCGGGGGTACCTTTCCTTTATGGTATGGCTGATACCGGCTACTACCTGCTCCAGCAGCGGCTGTGGAACCGCCATTACAGCTTTTACGATGGTAAATATATCCTGGTAGTTAACCGTGTCCGACAATCCATCTACCGGAATGGTATCTGCAATGGTAACGTAAACATCCAGGACAAAATCGTTGCCAATAATCCGCTCTTCAGGGTAATAACCATGAAAAGCGCGGAATTTCAGTTGTTCCAGGGCAATTGTTAACATGAGTAAACGGGCAAATGCGCAAAGGCCAAACAGGAAGGTGTTATGCACCTGCCTGTTTATTCGTTGCACATGAATGTATATACGAAATTACCGCTCCTGCCCGAAGCGCAAACAATGCTTTTAATTAGCGCTGTGCGCAACGGCCTGGCTGTGTTCCAGCGCGGATAAATACCTTTCGGCATCCAGTGCGGCCATGCAACCGCTGCCGGCGGCTGTTACCGCCTGGCGATAAATTTTATCCTGTACGTCGCCACAGGCAAACACGCCTTCCAGGTTGGTGCAGGAGGTGCCGGGTATGGTTTTAATATACCCCTGCTCATCCATATCCAGGAAGCCCTGGAAAATACCGGAGTTAGGCTGGTGGCCAATGGCTACAAAGAATGCGCTTACAGGTATGATGGTTTCTTCGTTCGTTTGATTGTTAACCAGCTTTACAGCTTCTACCTTGTTTTCTCCCAGTACCTCTTTTGTTTCACTGTTCCAGTACACAATAATATTGGAGGCCTTCATAACCCGGTCCTGCATAATCTTGGAAGCGCGCATTTCATGGCGGCGCACAATCATATGCACAGTAGAGCACATTTTGGAAAGATACAGGGCTTCTTCTGCTGCGGTATCGCCGGCGCCTACAATGGCTACTTCCTTACCGCGGAAAAAGAAACCGTCGCATACGGCGCAGGCGCTAACGCCGCTGCCGTTCAGGCGCTGTTCCGATGGGAGCCCCAGCCATTTGGCGGAGGCGCCGGTGGCAATAATCACGGCATCGGCGGTGATTACCTTTTCCTCTTCTATCACCACTCTATACGGACGAACGGAGAAATCAACGGAAGTTGCCATACCATAGCGGATGTCGGCGCCCATGCGGGCGGCCTGCTTTTCAAAATCCACCATCATTTCAGGCCCCTGGATCCCTTCGGGATAGCCGGGGTAGTTTTCTACTTCTGTAGTAATGGTTAGCTGGCCGCCGGGCTGTATACCCTGGTACAGTACTGGCTTAAGATTGGCGCGTGCCGTATAAATAGCAGCGGTATAGCCGGCCGGGCCGGATCCTATGATCAAAACATGTACATGTTCCTGTTGTGTGTGTTCCATACTAAATACTGATCTATAAAAAATCTAATTCCTGATTTTAGCGCTACGGTAGGTGGTTGCGTACCCACCCCAATAGCCCAGCGCTCCTTTTATATTACCTCTTACCTGTATGGGGGAGGTGAAAATGTTGCCATTGCTTACATAGGCATAATCCAGTGAACGCCAGAAGTCAAAAGTGGCTTTGTCAATAATGCTGAACTCAATGCGTACACTATCTCCCCTGTTAAAATAACCATAGGTATCGTAATTGATCTCCTGGGTCCTGTCGTGCCCTGCCTCCAGCATAAAATTAAACCGGGTGCCGTTCACGATCTGGTCGTCTATGGTTGAGTTAATACCCGGCCGGAAAATGCCTCCGTTGCGCGCAGTTTTATACCGTGCGTAGTTGCCGGTTTGCGGCGGATCTGAGATCCTGGCCATCAGCTTTGCAAGGTTGGCTCCCTGGCTGGTGCCGGTGGACCAGAGCGAGTCAATGACCATGCCTGTGGCGGGAATGGTGGTGGCGGCCTGGTAAGTTTTACCATCCACGGCTATACGAAGGGTGTAGCTGTTACCTCTTGTTCCCCTGAAGGCGCCTGCCTGTGTGGTGTCTGCGGTATAGTAATACCATTTCACCTGGTTGGTAGTGTCTTTATAAAACTCTTTGAGCTGCATGGTGTTACTACCATCTGATATGGTAATAACAGCATTATGCACAAAGGCTGCTTTGAGCTGATCAACTGAGATATGGCTAAAATAGCTGAAGCTGCGCGTTAGTATCACTTCAGGATACTTACCGGTGGCTATTGTTCCTTCTATCACCATTTGCGCCTCACCCTGCGGAAGGTTCACGGTTACATCTTTTTCACAGGCGGCAAATGCGCAGCAGCAAACCAGGAACAAAGTTTGAATACGCATATAGCTTACAAAAATACGGTTACGCGGGCTAATAAAAAAACACCGGCTGTACACAAGATATACAGCCGGTGCTTATAGTTCAGATCAGATCACGGGGTATTAGCCTGTAATCATTGATCGTATTATCCTAAATAGGATTTCAGTGAGCCACTGTAACGGGCTTTCTGCAGCCGTTTAATGGCGCGTTCCTTGATTTGGCGGATCCTTTCTTTTGTAAGATCATACTTCTGTCCGATCTGTTCAATTGTTGCTCCGTTTTCACCATCCAGACCAAAATAAGCGTTCACGATTTCTGCTTCCCGCGGGCTCAAGGATTTTAATACCCGGCGAATTTCTTCGCGCAGCGAGTCACGCATTACATCATCATCGGTAATATCTCCACCTTCCAGCAAGTCGCCCATAGCCACATCTTCCGCTTCATGTACCGGTGCATCCAATGACATATGGCGTGTATTGCTTTGAAAAATGTTGTTAATCTCCGATTCGGACATTTCCAGGATTTCCGCCAGTTCCTCTGTAGAGGGTTCCCTTTCGTTTTCCTGTTCAAATGCCATGTAAGCCTTATTAGCTTTATTGTAAGTGCCAATTTTGTTTTGCGGCAGGCGTACTAATCTGCCCTGCTCTGCCAACGCCTGTAAAATGGACTGGCGGATCCACCATACTGCGTATGAGATGAATTTAAAACCTTTTGTTTCATCGAATCTTTGCGCCGCTTTGATCAAGCCTAAATTGCCTTCATTGATAAGGTCACTGAGGCTAAGCCCCTGGTGCTGATATTGCTTTGCTACAGAAACCACAAAACGTAAGTTTCCTGTTGTAAGTCTTTCAAGAGCCTTTTGGTCACCCATTTTAATACGTTGTGCCAAAACGGTCTCTTCCTCAGGTGTTAACAAAGGTATCTTTGAAATTTCCTGCAGGTATTTTTCTACCGCCTGCGAATCACGGTTGGTGATCTGGGTGGCAATTTTAAGTTGCCTCATATTAAAAGTGAATTGGTTTACTAAATATTAATAACAGCTTCAGTAATAATTTTGTTGCAAATGAGATTTTTTATATCTTACAAAATTTCCCATTTCGCTGAAATAGCCTGCAAAGATCGTGCTAATGCTCCACTTCACCAAATTCCTTCCAGGCGTTACTTAGCCTTTAACAAAATACTTTATTATAACGGATTTTTATAGCGCTTTAGTGGGGAATTTTGCCAGTTTACATAATTTTTAACAACTGATAATAAACTGTCTTTAAATTAAAATCTTAACTAATTTATACTTAATTCCATTGCAAACTATTTAATAAAATGACCATAGATTACAGGAGCGATACCTTTACCCGCCCCACGCCCGGCATGCTGCAGGCAATGATGGCGGCAGAAAGCGGAGATGACGTATTCGGAGAGGATCCAAGCGTGAACAGATTGGAAGCCATGATGGCAGCTTTTTTTGGCAAAGCGGCAGCCCTTTACTGCCCTTCCGGCACCATGAGCAACCAGGTGGCCATAAAGGCCCATACCCAACCGGGCGATGAAGTGATTTGCAGCAACCTGGCGCATGTTTACATTTATGAAGGCGGGGGCATTGCTTTTAATGCCGGGGCGCAGGTACATCCCATACAGGGCGACCGGGGCATGATCACTGCGGCGGAGGTGGCCGCGGCCATTAACCCCGATGATGTGCATAAAGCCCGTACTTCGCTGGTATGCCTGGAAAACACGTCGAACCGGGGCGGCGGCTGTTGCTACGACTGGGAAGAGATTGTAAAGATCAAAACCGTATGCCAGGAAAATAACCTGGCCCTGCACCTGGACGGCGCCCGGCTGTTTAACGCCCTGGTAGCCACCAAACAGGACCCTAAAGCCTACGGCGCTACGTTTGACAGTATTTCCGTTTGCCTGAACAAAGGTATGGGCTGTCCCATGGGCTCCGTGCTGCTGGGTGGCGAAGCTTTTATACGCAATGCCCGCCGCATCCGCAAAAAATTCGGCGGCGGCCTGCGCCAGGCCGGCTATATGGCGGCTACCGGTATTTATGCGCTGGAAAACCACCTGCAGCGGCTGGAAGAGGACCATGCCCATGCCAAACAAATTGCCAACGCCCTGCTCGAAAAAGGCTTTACCGGCCATATGCTGCCGGTGGAAACCAATATCCTGATATTTGAAATAACCGGCGACTGGAACCCGGTTTCTTTTACAGCGCACCTGAAACGGGAAGGCATTAAAGTAATGCCTGTTTCCCCTACCCAGGTGAGGATGGTCACCCACCTGGATGTAACACCCGAAATGGTAGCCAAAACCTGTGAGGTAATAGCGGCAATGGCATAGTTGTACGCTTTTACCTGGGATGGCGAACGCTTTTACTACCCTTTTACAACGCTTTTACCCCGGGTTTCGGTGCAGTTTCACCGCGGCAGGCGCGGGCTTGCTATTGACCCGGCCTCCTGTTTTTTGTGAACACCGGCAGTCAGGAATATAGTGCCGCTATTTCCATCTATGCCTAATCTCCTTTATTTTTGCAGACTTATATTTTGAATTGCATGGAACTATCAAAGAATTACCTGCCGGCAGCTACGGAAGAGAAATGGTATCAGCACTGGATGGATAAAGGATATTTCAGGAGCCAGCCAGACGGCCGCCCTCCTTTTACCGTGGTAATACCGCCGCCCAACGTTACCGGGGTATTACACATGGGCCATACCCTGAACGAAACCGTACAGGACATACTGGTACGGCGCGCCCGCATGAGCGGTTTTAACGCCTGCTGGGTGCCCGGCTCCGACCATGCCTCCATTGCCACAGAAGCCAAGGTGGTAGATATGCTGAAACGGGAAAAAGGCATTGAAAAATCGCAGCTTACCCGCGAAGCGTTCCTGCAACATGCCTTTGAATGGAAGGAAAAATACGGCGGCATTATTTACCAGCAGATCAAAAAGCTGGGCTGCTCCTGCGACTGGGACCGCGTAACCTTTACCATGGACGACCATTATTATGAGGCCGTGATAAAAGTGTTTGTAGACCTGTTCCGCAAAGGCCTGATATACCGGGGCGCCCGCATGATCAACTGGGACCCTAAAGCCAAAACTGCGCTGAGCGATGAGGAAGTTGACTATAAAGACGTTCAGGGCAAGCTGTATTATGTGAATTATGCCATTGTAGACAGTGAGAACAACGCTACCGGCGACTACATTACCATTGCCACGCAACGCCCCGAAACCATTATGGGCGATACCGCTATTTGCGTAAACCCCAACGACGAACGCTATGCCCACCTGAAAGGCCGCTATGCCGTAGTGCCGCTGGTAAACCGTAAGGTGCCGGTGATATTTGATGAATATGTAGACCCGGCCTTTGGTACCGGCGCGCTGAAGGTAACGCCGGCGCATGATATTAACGACTATAACCTGGGCCTTAAACATAATTTAGAGATTGTAGATACGCTGAATGAAGACGGCACCCTGAGCGCCGCCGCCGGCGTGTTCATTGGTGAGGACCGCTTTACGGCCCGCAAAAAAACCGTGGCTGCCCTGCAGGAACAGGGCCTGCTGGTAAAAGAGCAGGAATATACCACCCGCCTGGGCTACAGTCAGCGCAACCCCGATACCGTGGTAGAGCCGCGCATCAGCACCCAGTGGTTCGTAAAAATGGCGGAGCTGGCCAAACCCGCGCTGGATGCGGTGGTGAACGGCGACGTACGCATACATCCCGGCGACCGTTTCCTGGCTACTTACAAGTACTGGATGGAGAATGTGAAGGACTGGTGCATATCCCGTCAGCTGTGGTGGGGCCAGCGCATACCGGCCTTTTACGCGCCTGACGGCAGCTTTGAAGTAGCCGCCACTGCGGAAGAAGCGCTGGAGAAATTACGAATTACGAATTACGAATTACGGCTGGAGGACCTGCGGCAGGATGAGGATGTGCTGGACACCTGGTTCTCATCATGGCTATGGCCTATTGAGGTTTTTAACGGCATTACAAAACCCGGCAATCCTGATATAAATTATTACTACCCGACCGCGGTGCTGGTAACGGGGCAGGATATTATTTTCTTCTGGGTGGCGCGTATGATCATGGCCGGCCTGGAATACAAGCACGAAAAGCCTTTCAGCGATGTGTACTTTACCGGCATGGTGCGCGATAAGCTGGGAAGGAAGATGAGTAAATCACTGGGCAACTCGCCGGACCTGCTGGAGCTGATTCACCGCTTTGGCGCCGATGCGGTGCGCTTTGGCATCATGATCTCCTCCCCTGCGGGTAACGACCTGCTGTTCGATGAAGCCAGCTGTGAACAGGGCCGCAACTTCTGTAATAAAATATGGAATGCCCTGAAGCTGGTAAAGATGTGGGAAGAAAGACAGGCTGCTGCCGATACCGCCGCTGCCGACAGCAACTTTGCCGTAAAATGGTTTGAGAGCCGTTTGAATGAAGTGCAAATGCAGGTGGCAGAGCTGTTCAAAGACTTCCGCCTGAGCGAAGCGCTGAAAACCATTTACAGCCTGGTATGGGACGATTTCTGCAGCTGGTACCTGGAGTGGGTAAAACCCGGCTTTGAGCAGCCTGTTGATGCTGCCGTGTTCCGCAAAACACAGCACTTCTTTGACCAGCTGATGCAGCTGCTGCATCCCTTTATGCCGTTTGTAACGGAAGAAATTTACCAGCAGCTGCAAACGCGCAGCGCCGGTGATGACCTTATGATAAAACAGTTTGCCACGCCTGCAGCGCCGCACCACGCCACGCTGGTAGAAGGCGCCCTGGCCAAGGAAGTGATCACCAGCATACGCGATGCCCGTAACAAGCACCAGGTAAAGCCCAAAGACCCTATTACCCTGCACATTGATACACAGCATGAAAATGCATTCAAACAAATTGAAAGCATACTGGCCAAACAGGTGAATGCCAAGGCCGTTGCATATACGAAAACAGCGGTGCCCGGCAGCATTACCCTGGTAGTGCAAAAGGACAAGTTTTATATTGAAACAGAACGCACCCTGGACACCGGCGCACAAAAAGCGCAGCTGGAGGCTGACCTGAAATACCAGCAGGGGTTCCTGGAGTCGGTTGAAAAGAAGCTGGGCAACGAGCGCTTTGTGCAGAATGCCAAGCCGGAGGTAGTGGCGGCTGAACGGAAAAAGAAAGCAGATGCGGAAGCCAAAATACAAGCTATTACCGAAAGCCTGAAGGCGTTGTAACGGCGCTGTGCCAGGCGTACATAATATTACAGAAAGCCTGAAGTTGTTATACCAGCTGCACAGCGGAACAACAGCCCTTCTGCAGCTGGTGTTTTAAACCGGCAGCAGCTATAAGGCCTGCTTACGGCTGTTCACAGCGAACACCATATACCGCCTTTAACGCTGCCGTGCATTTATACTTTTTACACACTACCGGCGTTCTATAAAAGTTAGCAGCCTGCAGGCAGCGGCGCCTATTGCTCTCCGCTGCCTGCGCTCTGTAGCACGGAGCACTAATGCTACTGTTACATTGATCACACTATGCAGAAAGCCTTTTTGATTTTCAGTATTTTATGCGCAGCAGGACTATCCCTGCAGGCGCAATCCAAACCGGCCAAAGGTAAAACACCGGCAGCGCAAACAGCCGGCAGTAAAACCGCGGCTACCCATAAAACCAACCTGCGGTTCCGCAGCACCTGGGGCGTTTTCCTGAGCGATACCCTGCCCCGCCCGGAGGTGCTGAAGCTGCTGGACTCTTCCCTGGTGGTGCGCGATCAGCAGAACCATACCTATCCGGTAGTATCTTTTGACTTTACCTATGAAAAAAAGGAGCCTTATTTAAATGATTCAACCGGCCAGCCCGGCATTTATACTGAATATACCGGCGATACGTTCCAATCCGATAAGCTGCCGCCCCTGTGGACCAAACACCTGAAAGAAGTGCTGCAGCGCGATGAAGTGCTTTACTTTGACAACATTGTTATTAAGTATTCAGAGGAAAAATATTACAGGGCCCCACAGCTGAAGATTGTGGTGAGATGAGGGGAATTCGTAATTAATAACTGAACAGCTGCTGCAGCGGTAATATAAAATCCAGCCGGTTCCGGGTATTTTCTGCCGGATCAGGGTCCAGCAGATGGCTGTAACGCACCCCAAAAGTAAAGGGAATGGTATTGCCTATTTTGGTGTCAAAGAAAAGCTCGCCGCCGGTAGAGGCAAAGCGCCGGCTGGTTTTGGTGCGGAAGTTATACGCCTGGCTGTAATCATAAAACGCGTTGCCACGGAGGCGCAGCAGGTATATGAGCTGCGCAAAACCCCAGTCAGGGTAAGCAATAGGAAAATGATAGTTAGCCCCCAGCTTATAAATATGGCCATAGAAAGGCTCGTTATACCCTCTTGCATACACGAAATTATCCGAAAAAGAATAACGCTGCATGGTATCTTTTTGCTGGTAGGCGGCCTGCAATACAATGCTATGGTTCGGGAACAATCCCGGCAGGTACAGGTCAAAGCGGCCGTAGAACTGTTCTGCCGGCACTTCATCAATAGAATGGGTGTACTGCAGGTACAGGTATTGCCCGAAATGGCTGTATATGTTCTGCGGGGCTTTAATACGCTGGTTGTTAAACACCAAAGTATTGTTCAGGTACTGGACGCCTTTGTCCCGGAACTTAAAGCCCTGCGGGTAGCTGCGCAGGTAGTGGTAGTTAGATCCTACGGACAGGCTGCGGCCGTATTTGCCGGATGACAACAGCAAGGGAATGGTAACACCCCCATGCCAGTCCAGCTCATTCCAGTACAAACGGCCTACATCTTTTACCAGGGCAGAGCGGTTAAAGGTGTAATCCACGCCTGCCTGCAGGTACGGAAACCAGCCGCCGAACAAAAAGCTGCCGCCCACCGCGGAGCTGCCCTCATTGCGGTTATAGGTATAGCCAATGGCGGTAGAGGTGGTGTTAAGTATATTATTGCCGTACAGGGTAAGGCTGTAGTCCGGATCGTCGAAAGTGGGCACCCAGCTATGCAGGTTAAAGGGATGTGTAAGCTGCGGGTACTTTGTTACCGTATAATCTTTATGCGGTACGGTGGAAAGTATATTGCCCCCCTCCTTCAGCTGAGGTTTCAGCCAGGCGCTATGCGCATCAACAGAGGTATCAACCGGCCGCCAGGCGCTGGTTTGCAGCGGAGCTGCATACAGCTGGTACCCACTTGCAGTAAACTCGCTGAAGGCTACCTGCTGCCCGCTCACTGCGCCCTGCAGCACGCTGTTAGGGCGGTCTGTAACCTGGTACAGCTGTTTGCCCGACAGGGTAAGGGCGTACAGGTTATTTACATCTTTCCAGCTGCCGGTAAAATACAGGGTATCTCCTGCTACTACGGGCGCGCCTATTACATTATAGCTGAAAGGCGTAAGCAGGGTGGTTTCCCCGTTGCCAACAGACTGCTGTACCAGGGCCATTTGCCCCAGGCGGTTACGTACCGGGCTTATTATAAACTGCCCGTTTGCCGTAAAGCGCGGAAAGGTATAATACCAGTTCTGCGGGTTGGGCAGCACCTGCTTTACTTTGCCGGTGCGGGCATCCAGCAGGTGCAGGCCATATTGCAGCTGCGGCGTGGTAAAGGCGGCTACAATAGTAGCGCCATCAGCGGTAATGTCAGGGGAGAAATATTTGGTGCGGTGCGTAATCGTATAACTATGACCGTTATTGCGGTCGTACATTTTAATAACGGAATAATCTTCCCATATCCAACGGGGGTGGTACCGGGCTTCTGTCCATACCAGGCGGCCGTTGTTATAGGTAAAAAAATCGTCGAAGCTGATACCGGGGCGGGTTAACAGGTGTTCATGACCGGTGCTGTCAACCAGGTAAAAACCGGGTATATGTTTATAGTCGCTTTTTAAAGTGATCCACTGCCCCGGACCTGCAGGGTACACATAGCGGTAGTTCGTAACCGTTTTACCTGCTGCCGTTAATGGTTTGGCAGGGGTAATATCCTTACGGCCCGCATACTCCTCCCACCATTTGCCATACTGTTGCATGGTGGCGTGGTAAAAGCCGGTAATGTTATACCCGGTTCTGCGGCGTATGCTTTGCGACAGCGGGTAAAACAAGCCTTTGAAGCGCACCGCGTCGGTAGTTACATTGCGCCAGAAGGTTTGCCCGTAATGAGTGCGCCCGTACACGCTCATCAGGTAGCCCAGCTCATAGTGGTTGGGCACATAATCGCGGTACGAGCCGTTACGGATCTTCATATACGAATAATGTTTATCCTCCAGCGTTAAGGCGCGGAAGCCGTCAAAAAAAGCAGGCAGCCGCCCCCTGCCCTGTGGGCTCAGCGCTGTTTCCATGGTAACTGCATCACCTTCCCAGAACCAGTTGGGCACCGCAATATTCGTTACAGCAGCCTGTCCGAGCTCCCCACCCAGGTAAGAGAACACTTTGGAGATGCCCTGCCGGAAATTCATGTTCTGCAGCACGTGCCGGTACTCGTGCAGGGCCAGCTGCTCATCCCACTGTAAAGAGCCCAGCTCCAGCGAAGATGGCGGCGGGTTCAGGTAAAACTCTGAACGGAAAGGCCCCAGCTGTACATAGCCGTTGGACTCCAGGGTTTGATTCTGTAGTACAATGTTCACCTTCTGCTGCAGGTTGCCGATGGAGGCGCGTGTATTTTTATTCAGGTAATGTACAATGTTGGCTACCCGCTGCCCCTGCGCTTCCAGGCCAACCGGGAAAATAACGCGCACCGTATCTGTATTGATCTGCCGCCATTTGAGGGCGGGCGGGTTACCGCCGAAGTTTTGCGCCGCCAGCGTAAGAGGAAGGAGGATCAATGTGCAGATGTGCAGATATGCAGATGTGCAGATAATGGAGCGGGTAGATGTGCGGATGAGGGAGCGGGTAGATGTGCGGATGGGCAGATGGGAGGAAGATGTGCGGATGTGCAGATGTGCAAATATGCAGATAATGGAGCGGATGAATATGTTGATGTATTTATATGCGGTGGCGCCGGTATTTGCGGGAAGGGCGTTGCAGGTGCGTTTCATAATGTGCAGTGTGCTGGTGTGCTAATTTATGCTGGCATGCTAATATAATATATTAATGCGCAAATGTATATTTCCAGGCAGGCCTTTATCTTTTGCCTTTACCAGCTTATGAAGCGGTAACGGCTGCTTCACCTGTTGACCACTATCCCATTCATCTGCACATCTGCATATTTGCACATCCGCACATCCACTAGCATTCCGGTAAGCTGATGGGGATGTTTACCGCCAGGCCGCCGTCGGAGGTTTCCTTGTACTTGGAGTTCATATCCAGGGCGGTTTCCCACATGGTTTTTACTACGGCATCCAGTGATACCTTGGCCAGCTCCGGGTTGCTTTGCAGGGCCAGCTGCGATGCAGTAATGGCTTTTATGGCGCCCATGGTGTTACGTTCAATACAGGGTACCTGTACCAGCCCGCCGATAGGATCGCAGGTAAGGCCTAAATGATGCTCCATAGCTATTTCTGCCGCCATAAGCACCTGGCGTTGGGAGCCGCCCATGCATTCTGTGAGCGCTGCCGCCGCCATGGCGGAAGATACGCCTATTTCGGCCTGGCAGCCGCCCATAGCAGCGGATATAGTGGAGCGCTTTTTAAAAATGCTGCCTATTTCCGATGCAGTAAGCAGGAACTGGATGATCTTTGACGGTTGGTAGCCGTCGCAGAAAGTGATATAATATTGCAGCACAGCAGGTATTACGCCGGCGGCGCCGTTGGTGGGGGCGGTTACTACACGGCCAAAAGAGGCATTTTCCTCGTTCACGGCCAGCGCAAAGCAGCTTACCCAATCCAGCGTATAGGCAAAATGGTTACCACCATTGCGGATAGCCATTATCCAGGAGTCGTAATCATGGTAGGTGTGGCCCTGTAACAGTTTTTTGTTCAGCGCAGCCGCCCTCCGGGCTACGTGCAGCCCCCCGGGTAGTTCGCCGGCGGCATGGCAGCCGCGGTAAATACATTCCTGCATTACCTGCCATATGCGCAGCACGCCATCTTTGGTAGCGGCTTCGGAGCGCCAGGCCTGCTCATTTTCCATTACCAGCTCGGAAATTGAGTAGCCGGTTTTAATGCACCACTGCAGCAGCTGCCGCGCAGTATCAATGGGAAAAGGCAGCTCCACGGCAGGTCCGCTGCCAGCCTGCTCCCCTTCCTTTACCACAAAGCCGCCGCCAATAGAGTACCAGGTAGATGCCTGCTGCTCGCCATTGGCAAAGGTTACCAGGAAGGTAAGCGCGTTGGGGTGGTAAGGCAGGGTTTCCTCATACAGGAAATCAATATTTTCCAGGGGATCAAAAGCTATTACATGACGGCCGTTCAGGGGCAGCTGCCGGTTACGGCGTATGTCTGCTATTTTGCTTTGTATGTTATTCACATCAAAAGTTACGGGATCATCGCCGCAAAGGCCCAGCTGCACGGCAATATCAGTACCATGGCCGTGGCCGGTTTTAGCCAGGGAGCCATACAGCAGCACGCTTACTGCTGTTACGGCAGGCAGCCGGCCGGCTGCTTCCAGCTCGCCTAAAAAACGTAATGCCGCCCGCCAGGGCCCTAAGGTATGAGAGCTGGAGGGACCAACGCCTATCTTGAAAATATCAAAAACAGAAATGCATTCCTGTGCCACTACGTAGGTGTTTAGCCTTCAAAGATAGGGGAAATGCGCTACTTAAAATCCACCAGCTCGGCTTCACACACCAGTATGGAATTAGCGGGGATATTGTTCAGTGACACGTTGCCGAAGCCCAGGTTGGAGGGGATGATCATCAGTATTTTACCGCCTTTGGTGATTTTTTGCAAGCCAATCTGCCAGCCGGCAATGTGGTCTTTCAGCTTACGGCCGTCGAAGTCGGTTACGCCAATGGAAGCATCTATAAAAGTGCCGTTCAGCAGGCGGCGGGTATAAATCATGTAAGGTACGTTCTCGAGCGTTATGCGATGGGTGCTGTCGCCATACTGGATAATCTGGTAGTACAGGCCGGAGGGGTCTTTGCGGGCCTGGATGTTGTGGTTAAAGAGGTACTGTTGTATCTGTATATCTTCCCCGCTGGCGCCATTTTCCGTATCAAAGGAGAGGGAGTTTTCCTTTTTGGTACAGCCGGCGGCCAGGCACAGGATAATAAAGCAGTAAAAACAGTTTCGTAAAGTCCACTTCATGCTAGGTAAAACGCCTTAGTAAGGGGGAATGTTACATTAAGAAAAGGTTATAAAAAAGCTCCGTTCCGCAAAACGGAACGGAGCCTATTAAAAAGGGTTTGATCCCTTTGGAACCGATTAGTAGTCCATACCCATACCGTGGCCGCCCGGCATAGCAGGGGCTGCGGCTTTAGGCTCTGGTTTGTCGGCAACCACGCATTCGGTGGTCAGCAGCATACCGGCAATGGAAGCGGCGTTTTCCAGCGCAATGCGAGAAACCTTGGTGGGGTCAATAACACCGGCAGCAATCAGGTTTTCGTAAGTTTCTGTGCGGGCATTGAAACCATAATCTCCCTTACCTTCTTTTACTTTCTGTACCACAATAGAACCTTCGATACCGGAGTTAGCGGTGATCTGGCGCAGCGGCTCTTCGATAGCGCGTTTGATGATAGCGATACCGGTTTGCTCGTCGTTGTTTTCGCCTTTCAGGCTTTCCAGTGACTCAATAGCGCGGATGTAAGCTACACCGCCGCCGGCTACGATACCTTCTTCCACAGCAGCGCGGGTTGCGTGCAGGGCATCGTCTACGCGGTCTTTCTTTTCTTTCATTTCCACTTCGGTAGCAGCGCCTACATACAGTACAGCTACACCGCCGCTTAATTTAGCCAGGCGTTCCTGTAATTTTTCGCGGTCGTAGTCAGAAGTGGTTACCTCTATCTGTGCGCGGATCTGGCTGATGCGGGCAGTAATATCTTCTTTCTTGCCTTTACCGCCAACGATGGTGGTATTGTCTTTATCGATGGTTACGGATTCTGCTTTACCCAGGTAAGTGAGGTCGGCATTTTCCAGTTTGTAACCCTGGTCTTCGCTGATCACGATACCACCGGTAAGGGTAGCAATGTCAGTGAGCATTTCTTTTCTTCTGTCGCCAAAGCCCGGAGCTTTTACTGCAGCCACCTTCAGGGTGCCGCGCAGCTTGTTCACTACCAGGGTAGCCAGTGCTTCACCTTCCAGGTCTTCAGAGATGATCAGCAGGGGAGCGCCTTGCTGTGCTACTTTTTCAAGGATGTGCAGGATGTCCTTCATGGCGCTGATCTTCTTATCATAGATCAGGATGTAGGGGTTCTGCAGCTCAACATGCATTTTTTCGCTGTTGGTAATAAAGTAGGCAGAGAGGTAACCACGGTCAAACTGCATACCTTCTACTACTTCTACGGTAGTGTCGGTGCCTTT
The DNA here is from genome assembly GCF_035761305.1 of Chitinophaga sp. Taxonomy (GTDB): domain Bacteria; phylum Bacteroidota; class Bacteroidia; order Chitinophagales; family Chitinophagaceae; genus Chitinophaga. Next base: position 25,930 of record NZ_DASTRI010000228.1, read on the forward strand.
TGCTTCTTCAACGGTGATAACGCCGTCTTTGGTCACTTTATTCATGGCTTCGGCAATCAGCTTACCGATCTCGGCGTCGTTATTAGCGGAGATAGCAGCCACCTGCTCAATCTTTTTAGTGTCGCTGCCTACCTTTTCAGATTGTTTACGCAGGCTTTCCACAACGGCTTTCACCGCTTTGTCGATACCGCGTTTCAGGTCCATCGGGTTAGCGCCTGCGGCAACGTTTTTCAGGCCTTCGCCAATGATAGACTGTGCCAGCACAGTAGCAGTGGTAGTACCGTCACCAGCCACGTCGGCGGTTTTGGAGGCTACTTCTTTTACCATCTGGGCGCCCATATTTTCAATAGCGTCTTCCAGTTCAATTTCTTTAGCTACCGTTACACCATCCTTGGTTACACCAGGAGCGCCGAATTTCTTTTCGATTACAACATTGCGGCCTTTAGGACCCAGGGTCACTTTCACTGCATCGGCCAGCACGTCAACGCCCTTCTTCATTTTGTTGCGGGCATCGGTGTTAAAGAATATTTGTTTTGCCATAATTGTAAGAGATTTTTAAAATGTTTAGAGGTGGAATTGTACTAAAATCAGCTTTTAGCTGTTGATGTTGGCATTAGCTTTCAGGATTTGCACAGGCTAACCGCTAAAGGCTACCAGCCAATGCCTGTTTTTAAACAATTGCCAGAATGTCTGATTCGCGCATAATTAAGTAATCGTCGCCTTCAAAGCTGATCTCTGTGCCGGAGTATTTACCATACAGTACAGTGTCACCTACCTTTACGGTTACAGGCTCGTCCTTTTTACCGGGACCAGCTGCTACCACTGTACCTTTTTGCGGTTTTTCTTTGGCAGTGTCGGGAATAATGATGCCACCGGCGGTTTTCTCTTCAGCGGCTGCAGGTTTCACAATTACCCTGTCAGCTAAAGGTTTAATACTTAAATTCTTAGCCATATGTGTATATTTTTTTAGAAAAGGTAAGATGAATTTTTGTGTCAGTTCCGCCCACCAGAATAATGCCAATGGGTTTTTCGGGTCAAATTTGCAGTCAGTAAGGACGGCAAATATAAGGAGGCCTGGCTTAAATGTCAATTTTTCAGAGGAAATATGACAAAGGGTCTTTTTTGCCATTATGAACTAATTGCGCTAGCTTTGCGCCCTTATTAGTTCTTGTTATACGATATAAAAGATGATCAGTAGAAGAAATATCCGGGTAAAGGTAATGCAAACCCTTTACGCCCTGGAAACCATGGAACCAGGCACTATTAAACCAGGAACGGCCACCAGCCTGTTAAAAGAAAAGCTGGACCAGACCTGCCAGATCTTTACTTACTTACTCTACTCCCTGGTGCGGGTGGCGCAATATGCAGAAATAGATGCGCAGGCCCGTGCTTCCAAACACCTGCCTACCGCAGAAGACCTGCGCGTAAGCACCAAAATAACCGGCAACGAATTTATTGACCAGATCAACAACGATAAAGGTTTCCAGGTGAACCTGGAGCAATGGAAAATGCGGCATATGCCCGACCAGGAGCTGATCCGCAAACTGTATAACAACCTGGCTGCCACCGATACCTATAAAGCCTATATTAATACCTCCGAACGTTCAAAAGCTTCTGAAAAAGAGATAGTGGAGTTTATGTACAAGCAGGTGCTCACCACCAGTGAGGCGTTTGTACAGCATATGGAGGATCATTTCCTGCACTGGGGTGATGATGCGGATATGATGGGTATTCTCATTAATAACTACATGAATAAGCCGCACCTCTTCAACTTTCTGCAGCTTATCAGCCAGGAAAAGCTGGAGTATGCCCGGGAGCTGCTGCTTACGGTAATAGATAAAAAAGATTACTGCCTGGAGCTGATAAAGCCCAAGCTGCAGAACTGGGACCCGGAACGCATTGCGGCGGTAGATATGCTGCTGATGGAAATGGGGGTGTGCGAGTTCCTTTTCTTTCCCACCATCCCTACCAAGGTTACCATTAATGAGTATATTGACCTGGCCAAGGCTTACAGCACGCCGCAAAGCGGGCAGTTTGTGAACGGCATACTGGATAATATATTAAAAGACCTTGAGCAGGCCCGGCAAATACAGAAAATTGACCGTACAAAAAAATAATTACTTTTGGGAGCGGAAAGCACAAAGCTGAAAGCAGAAAGCAAGCCACACGGTGGATATTTTAGCTTTGTGCATTGTGCTTTCCGCTTTAAGCATAAAATATGAAACAACTGTTCTATACCCTAATCAGTGCAGGTATTTTGTTCACCGCCTGCCAGTCGCAGGCTGGTAAACAGGCGGATCAGCAAACCGCTGCCAAAGCGCCTGCCGCCTATGATAGTACCAAAGGCAGTCCTGAAATCACCTTTGAGCAAACCGTGCATAACTTTGGGCAAATTACCCAGGGCGAAAAGGTGGAATATGCTTTTAAGTTCACCAACACCGGCAAGCAGGACCTGGTGATACAGGATGCAGTATCGAGCTGCGGCTGCACCGTTCCGGAATGGCCTAAGGAGCCGGTAAAACCGGGAGAAAGCGGCTACCTGAAGGTAGTATTTGATAGTCATGGTAAAGAAGGTTATACTGAAAAAGAGATCAGTATAAAAGCGAATACCAATCCTCCTTATTTACAGGGGCCGAAAATTCAGTGCACAATCGTGAAATAAATGTGCAAATGTGCAGATGAAGGAATGGATATGTAGATGGAGGAATTGAAGACGGCTTGATGAGATAATGCAATGATGATTAACAACTAAACAAATAATACGATTTACAACATGAACAACATGCTGAACATTTTGTTGATGGCATCACCGCAGGGCGGCCAGGGTGGCGGCTCTCCCATGGTGTCTTTACTGTTCTTTGCGGGTATGATAGTAGTGATGTGGCTATTTATGATCCGCCCGCAAACTAAAAAAGCTAAATTACAGAAACAATTTGGCGAAGGATTACGCGAAGGAGATAAAATAGTAACCATTGCCGGTATACATGGTAAAATCAAAAGGATCAATGACAACAATACCATACAGCTGGAAGTAAGCCCTGGTACCTTCTTTATCATTGAGCGTTCTGCCGTTAGCATGGAGTATACCCAGGCGCAGAATAAAGCTGCCGAGGAGAAAAAATAATTAATAATGAAGAATTAATAATGAAGGGATTGTGCTTTGTTTGGGAAGAAGTAGGAAGTAGGATGTAAGATTTAAGATTTAAAGATTAATGTTTGAGGGGAAAATTGGATGATGGATGTTTGAGGCAGGGATAAAACTATTCAAACTACAAATCATTATAAAGATCCCGTTCCGGTAACCGGAGCGGGATTTTTTTATGTGGATTTTTTATACCCTAACGCGGCGGTTTTCCCCGGCTCTTTTCTATGAACCACCGCACCGGTAAGCCACTTCCCCGCTATT
>NZ_DASTRI010000229.1:0-6040 GCF_035761305.1 Chitinophaga sp.
TATGAGTTTAAGGTAACCAGCATGCAACTGCTGCAGGAGGTGAAGAAAACCCATACGCGGCAGGTGTACCTCACCGCCATGCCCAGGTTCATTACCCGCGAAGTAGTGGATTTCCTGTGCGATAATGCCGCCAAGTACCCGGGTAACAGTGAGCTATACCTGCAGCTGATTGACCGGGATAACAACTGGGCGGTAAAGCTGCACACGTTTAACCGGCATATAGAGATGAATGATGAGCTGGCGCAGTTTTTGGCCCAACAACCGGACATAGATCTTTATATAGAAACATCCAAATAGGTATATAGATACAACCAATAAGTAAGATGACAAAAATGCAGTAATTTGCGCCATGGATAGAAATTTGAGGTACCAGGTATGATGTAAAAAATAAGACTTGAACACTTACATTTTACCTCACTTTCATACACGAAATCATATAACTTTAAATACATCAAATATGGCTTTAGAACTCACAGATTCAAACTTTCAGACAGAAGTACTCTCCTCCGATAAATTAAGCGTGGTTGATTTCTGGGCAGAATGGTGCGGTCCTTGTCGCGCTATAGGTCCGGTTATTGAAGATCTGTCTAAAGATTATGCCGGTAAAGTGAACGTAGGTAAGGTAAATGTGGACCACAATCCGCAGCTGTCCATCAACTACGGTATCACCAGCATTCCCGCCATCCTGTTCATTAAAGACGGCCAGGTGGTTGACAAACAGGTGGGCGCTGCTCCCCGGTCAGTACTGGAAAAGAAAATACAGTCACATCTGTAACAGATATTACTGTTTATAGTATTCAAAGCGCCCCGGCTGGGGCGCTTTTGCTTTTACGCTTCCCCGTATAAAGCTGCCTGCCATCATCCCGCAGGAAGGCATAGGTTGTATCTGTCACCAGCCGGCATTAGCCCCTTATTTATGCTACTGTCATCCGCTGTTATAACGACTACCTTTTTATAAATTGCTCCCCAATTCGTAATTCCTCTACGTGGTTCAATTTTTGCGGCCCTCTTTCCCTGTTAAAACACTCCCCCCATGCAAACAAACCTACTCTCCCAGCATTTTTCAGAAAAAGAGCTCACGGACCTTCTCCAGCATACCTGCCAGGCCGTTCCCAAAGACCAGCTGCACCTGCCCGGCCCCGATGCAATGGAAAAACAGTTCCTGCCCAGCAACCGCCCCCCGCAGGTATTGCGTAACCTGGCCGCTATTTTTAACCACGGCCGGCTGGCAGGCACCGGCTACGCCTCCATACTGCCGGTTGACCAGGATATTGAGCACAGCGCCGGCAGCGCCTTTGCTCCCAACCCCATGTACTTTGATCCTGAAAACATTTTGAAGCTGGCGCTGGCAGGCGGCTGCAATGCAATTGCCACCACCTTCGGGCACCTGGCCCTGTTCTCCCGCACCTATGCGCACAGAATACCCTTTATTGTAAAAATCAACCATAACGAGCTGCTCACCTACCCCAATAAATACGACCAGGTGCTGTTTGGCACCGTAAGAGATGCGTGGAACCTGGGCGCAGCAGCAGTAGGCGCCACTATTTATTTCGGCAGCGAAGAGTCGTCCCGGCAGATCATTGAAATAGCGCAGGCCTTTGAGGAAGCGCACAGCCTGGGCCTGCCTGCCATTCTCTGGTGCTACACCCGTAATAAAGCTTTTGTAAAAGACGGTAAGGATTACCATACCGCAGCTGACCTTACCGGCCAGGCCAACCACCTGGGCGCCACCATACAGGCCGACCTGTTAAAGCAAAAGCTGCCGACCATTAACGGCGGCTTTACCGCCCTGCAGTTCGGCAAAAGCCACCCGGATATGTATGATAAGCTCACTACCAACCATCCTATAGACCTGTGCCGCTACCAGGTGCTGAACGGGTACGCCGGCCGCATTGGCCTTATCAGCTCGGGCGGTGAGTCAAAGGGAGAAAAAGACCTTACAGAAGCCCTGCGGTCCGCCATTATTAACAAACGCGCCGGCGGAACGGGCCTGATACTGGGACGCAAAGCGTTTCAGCGCCCGTTTAAGGAAGGGGTAGCCTTGCTGAATGCCGTGCAGGATGTGTACTTGAACGGGGAGATCACCATCGCGTAATACAATGCAAAAGCGGGACTGCTCAATACTATTGAACAGTCCCGCTTGATTATTCAGCATCATCTGAAAATTAGTTCACCACCAGCTTTCGTGTAATGGTTTTACCACCGTATTGCAGGTGGATAATATAAATGCCACTGTGTAACTGACCAGGGGCAGTCAGTACTATAGTATTCTTACCTGCTGTGAGGTTATTACGCTGTACAGCTACCGTTTGCCCGGCAACATTTACCAGGCGTGTAACCAGCCTCTCAGCCTGCGCTACCTGCAGGTCTATCTTCACTTCATTCCTGGCCGGGTTAGGGAACACCAGTACGCTGTTGTTCTCCGGCGCCATTTTTTCCACATGGCTGCTCATTGTAGCAAATGCAACAAGACTGTCAACACGATTACTGTCAGCAGCTGCAGGAGTAAAGGCGCCACACTTGCAGGAGTCTGGACTTGTAGCCAGCCTCCACGGGCAATAGGTAGTGCTGTCATTAATATTTGCGCTGTTGGTAATGGTGCCGTTATAAGCAGTAGTACCCTGCTTATTTACAAGGCTGTTAAAGGTAAAATAAGCCTTCAGGCCGGTTTGTGTGGCGGGACTAGGCAATGTTGTTTCCATATAAGCCTTGATCTCTGCCTGCGTTCTGGCCACATTCCATACCCGTACTTCGTTTACGTAGCCTTTAAAGTCAATCGGGTAAACGGATGTGTTATCTCCCTCCATACCTATACGCAGCGGCCAGTTATTGGTAATAAGGTTACCTGAAGCAGGTACCTGGTCCATTAACACGCCGTTACGGTAATATTTCAGGCTGCTGCCGTCATACACCATTGCAACATGATACACGGTGTTGAGCTCAATCTCACAGGGGGCTACCACCTGTACAAAGCCATTCACCGTTGTAATACCTGCTGCATTGGGACGGAGAAAATAATTCGCATCTGAAGGATCCTGGTGTTTTGATACCAGGTCACCGCCCTGTGAAATAGCATCATAAGCTTCTGTTCTTTCAAACAGCGCTTCCACGGTAAGCGCATTGCCGGTAATATCCAGGTCACCGCTGGTTACGCCGGAATGCGTACCTGTAATATGTAAAAAGGAATTACAGGAAATGGTGGGCGCTGCACAGCCAGGATTTGTTTGGCTAATACTGGCCGAGTTTACAATAGTGCCATTATAGGCAGCGGTTCCCTGCAGGTTGGTAAGGCTGTTAAAAACGTAATAGGCCTTTAAACCGGTTTGGGACGCGGGGCTGGGCAGGGATTTATCCATATAAGCCTTGATCTGTGCCTGCGTTCTGGCCACATTCCATACCCGCACTTCATTCACGTAACCTTTAAAGTCAATGGGATAAATGGATGTGTTGTCCCCTTCCATACCAATGCGCAGCGGCCAGTTATTAGTAACAAGCGTACCGGTGGCTGCTACCTGGTTCATTAACACACCATTACGATAAAACTTTAAGGTTGCGCCGTCATATACCATGGCTACATGGTAAGTCTTGTTCAGCTCCGCATTGCAGGTAGTGGTTACCTGCTTAAAACCAGTGCTGGTGGCAATACCGGCCGCATTTGGGCGAAGAAAATAATTCGCATCAGACGGGTCACGGTGTTTAGACACCAGGTCGCCACCCTGGTAAGTAGGGTCGTAGGTATCGGTTCTGTTAAACACTGCTTCCACGGTAATGGCCGTACCGGTAACATCAAGGTCACCGGCGCTTACGCCTGACTTAACGCCTGTAATTTGGAGGAACGAATTACATTGAGCTAACATAACATGACCGTTAAGCATAAACACGGTCAAACATAGTGCAAACGGATAGCGTAAAAGGCTACCTTTCAATAGGGCATTTCTCATAAAGGGTAATTTTTAATTAAACAAACAGTGATAGTAATTATACGAATGGTACGGGTTAACCAGCTGGTAAGGGTTTTATTTCATAAGTATAAAGTTATCGTATCAAAGATAAAAATTCTCCCGTAATATTTAAATGGCGCAGGAGAATTTTTATCTTTTTAGTTATATGCCTTTCTACCGTATCAGCGTAAACGTTCCCTTTTGCGTTAGTAGCTGTTTTTCATTTCCGTAATACGCATACTGTACCAGGTACACATATGTGCCCATGGGCTGCGGCTGGCCTTTATAGCGGCCATCCCACCCGGTTTTCATGTCAAACGATTCATACAGCAGCTGGCCCCAGCGGTTATACAGCTGCAGGTGATAGCTGCTTACGCCTTTTACCTTTGCACGAAACACGTCGTTGATGCCGTCTGCATTAGGAGTAAAAGCATTGGGCACATACAGCGAAAGGTTGTAAGAGAGCAGTATGTTTACGGTATCTGCAGGCACACAATTCAGGCCGGTTACGGTGTTTACAATGTACCGTGTCGGGTGCAGGGGCTGCGCAATGGGTGCGGCGCAATCCGTGCAGCTCAGGCCATCGGCCGGCGCCCACACATAATCGGGTGCATTCACTGCCACCAGCTGTATGCTTTCACCAATGTTAATGGTGGTATCTCTGTTCAGGATCGTTACCGGCGGAAGGTCTATGTCGTTAATGTGGATAGTGGTGTCCATCGAACAGCCGCGGGCATCCGCTACTTCCAGCGCATAATCACCTTCATTAAGATTATCCACCAGGGTGGCATTAACCGGTATGCTGTTCCAGTACAGGCTATAGGGCGGCGTACCGCCGTTTAATGCAATATCTACACTCCCATTCTGGCGGCCGCATAATTCATCCTGTTTGGTTACCTGTACGTCAATGCTAACAGGGTCTTTCAGGTCCACTAAAAAACTGTCAATACAAACGCCGTTGCTGGTATATACGGTATAGGCGCCGCCTCCCAGGTTGCTGAAAGTATTGCTGCTCTGGTAAGGCGATCCGTTAATGGCGTATTCAAAAGGCGGCACGCCCTGCTGCACCTGAACACTGATCGTTCCATCCGCCACCCCCGCGCAGCTGGGCACTATCATGCTGCCGGTGGTAGTGAGTATCCTGCTGGCATCCACGCTTACTGTTACCGGCTGCGATACTTCACAGCCTTGCTGGTCCTGCACACGTACAGTATAGGTGCCGGCCTGCAGATTATCAAAGGCATTTGTGCTAACAGGACCTGTGGCATCCAGGTAATAGTTATAAGGTTGTACGCCGCCGGTGGCGGTAAGCACAATGCTGCCGGCAGGCTGGTTACAATCAATACTGGTAGTAGCGGCGTTCAGCTGCATTACCTGGTTCAGGTTCACAGTAATGTCATCCTGTGCCGTACAGCCGCCGTTGTTCACAGTTACGCTGTAGATGCCGGATTGGTTAACGGCAATCTGCTGTGTGGCCGCTCCTGTGCTCCATTGGTAGCGGTAGGCCGGGCCGGCGCCGGCATCCAGGGTTAACGTTCCGCCGTTGCATATGGTGGTATCATTACCCAGGTCTGCTGCCGGTGGCGGTAATACCACAATGGTTTTACAGAATATGCTTTGAGAAGGTAGCAGCTCGTCTGTTAACAGGTTAATAGTATAGATACCTGGTGTATTATAGCTGATGGCCGGAGGCTGCTGCTGTGTGGAGGAAGGTATGCTGGCGTTGTTACAACCGCTGAACACCAGCCTTGAAATAGTATTATTGTCCACGTTTGTTACAAAAGCATACAGGCTGTTGCCCTCCCGGAACATGGTGGAAATGCTGTGCGGAAAGCTCATGCCGCCGCCGGTGCCCAGCGATACGCCAGACACCGCGCCGGTAATACTTCCCGTAAAATCTATCCGCACGATATCGTTGCTAAGTTCATTAACAGCCAGGCCATAAGTGCGGCCGCAATCATGCAGCACACAAAGATCCCGCGGTGCATTCAGCACGTTGCCGGGGTTGCCGAGATTCACCGCTGTTGGCGTATTTAACAGGGAGGAGCCAAAATCCAGCCGGGTCAGGGAATTGGTGTTCCGGTTAGTTACCAGCACAT
>NZ_DASTRI010000230.1:0-6946 GCF_035761305.1 Chitinophaga sp.
TTTCTGTCATCAACCCGGAGTAGGCATAACGGCTACATGCGGGCCTGATAACCTTGTTACCTATTATGAGTATGATGACTATAACAGGCTGCGGTTTGTTAAAAACCAAAACAAGGACATCATCAAAAATGTGTCCTACCAGTATAATAACCAGCGTTAAAAATTAAATGAATCCCGTTCAACCTATATATATGCGTTCAGCTATATTTAAGATAACCCTGGTAGCTTTCTTCCTTGTAACAGGAATATTGCCGGCACGGGCACAATTTAGCATCAGTGGCGAAACCTGTGCATTAACAGGTGACGACGCCACTTACAGTTATACTATATCCGGCTCCTGGTACTCCGGCGCCCAGTTTAGCTGGTGCGTAAGCGGCGGACATATATCGGAAAGCACAAATACCTGCCAGTCAGGCGGCTCCCCGCGTATAACCGTTAGCTGGACCGGCTCTTCATCCGGTAGTATCAGCGTTAATATATCCAATAATAAGGATGGCAGCGGTAACTACCATAACGGCAGCGCATCACTCAGCGTATCATTGATCACCTCCGGCAGTACGATAACGCCGACAACACAAACAATCAATTTTGCAGCGGCGCCCCAAACCCTTACAGGTGGCGGCTTAACAGGCGCGGCCTGCACGCCGTCTTTTTTTGCCTATGCCTGGGAAAGTGCCATTTCAGTGGACGGGCCTTACACAGAAATTCCAGGTGCTACCGGGCAGAACTATACGCCGCCATCTCCGCCGCAAACAACTTTCTATAGAAGAAAAGTGAGTACAACAGCCGTGTCGAGATATTCCGGTGTTGCTACTGTTAACGTCAACAACCCTATGTTTCCGGGCTCCATATCAACTGCGGGAACAGCTGTGAGCTATAACACCGCGCCCTCGGTTACACAGGTAGCTGCTACCGGCAGCACATGTGGTACGCTTACATACCAGTGGGAGCGGTCGCTGGATAACGGCGCCACCTGGACATCCATCGGTACCGGTATTACTTATCCCGCTACCGCGCCTGTTATTACCGCGCCAACCCGCATAAGAAGGCGGGTGACCTGCAGTGGCGTTTCTGCATTCACCAATGAGCTTTCCTTCACAATTAAACCGCTGCAGGGCGGCGCCATTTTCTCAGACAATACCTCTCTTGATAATAATACGCAACCGGTGATCTCACAACAGCCGGCATCCGAAGGCTCCTGCCTGGCAAGCAGCTACGTTTATACCTGGCAACGCTCACTGGACGATGGCGGTACCTGGGCAAACATAGGTACCGGTGCAGCTTTCCCTGCAACAGCGCCTGCCGTTACTGCCGCCACGCTGATCAGGAGGATGGTTGCCTGCGCTTCAGAAACAGCATATAGTAATACATTAACATTCGGTGTAGTCAATCCAGCATATTTTTCAGAAACAGCAAGCAACTTCATTCAAACAGAGAATGTGCTTACAAGCGGAGTTAAAACACTGGCCCAGGCTAACCAGATGGCTACCAATCAAAGGCTCAGAACAACTATTTATTATGATGGTCTTGGGCGCGCGGTGGAAACAGTAGGCCAGCAGCAGGGAGGCCAGCTCAGGGATATGGTGAAATGGCAGGAGTATGATGATTACGGAAGAGAACCGCAACAATACCTGTCGTACTCCTACAACAGCAACAACAGTGCGGCAGAAGCTACTGATGGCAAGTATAAGGCTTCAGCTAAAACACAACAGGCTGGCTTTTATCAGTCGTTGTACCCTAACGAGCCTGCATATCAGAAAATATTGTTTGATAACTCCCCGCTAGACCGGGTGCTTAAAACATTACCGCCCGGTTCCAGCTGGGCCGGAAACAATAGAGGCATTGAACAGCAGCTGCTTGTAAATACCCTTGCTGAAAATGTAAGGATATGGAATGTAGGAACCACTGAAACAGAGCTGCCGGTAAGCCCCGGTGCATACCCGGATGGCGCACTTTCAAAAGAAGTGTCTATAGACGAGAATGGAAGTAAGGTGCTCACCTATAAAGACAAAAATAACCGCGTTGTGCTGAAAAAGGTGCAGCTGGCAGCGGCGCCGTCCGTTACGCATGGCGGTTGGCTTTGCACCTACTATATATATGATGAGATAGGAAATTTGCGTTTTGTACTGTCGCCCAGGGCCACCGAAGCAATAGATGGATCGTGGCAGTTAACCAGCGCAATTGTAAATGGCCTTTGCTTTAAGTATGTATATGACCGGCGTAACCGTGTGGTCGTTAAACAGGTGCCGGGAGCAGATCCTGTTTACATGGTGTACGACACCCGCGACAGGATGGTGTACTCAAGCGATGGAAATCAGCGTGACCGCAATGAGTGGTTGGTGATCTTTTATGACGGCCTAAATCGCCCCGAAAAAACCGGCATTTATCACGCCACAGCAGCTGTTACACGCGCAACACTGCAGGCGCAGATGGATCAGCAGTCGTCCAACGGCGACTACAGGGTTACCGTAGCCAAAGTGGGCGATCTGGAAGTAAGCAGCCGCTCAACGGATGTATACACTTATAAAGCAACCGGCAGCGTCACTTTCCTGCCAGGTTTTGAATCTGCCACATCTGATGAGTTTGAGGCTTATATTGACCCAACCGCTACAGATGGAACCACAGGCGAAACCGTAGCCGTTAACCCGCAGCCCGCAACCGATAATGTGGATATGCTTGTTTATACCTATTACGATAACTATGCATGGACCGGCGTAAAGGCTTACAATAGCAGCTATGCGGGTAAAGTGGAAGCCGGCAGCAATCCCTACCCGGAAACCGTTGCCAGCAGCACCATGACGCGGGGGAGAATAACAGGCACAAAGGTTCGTGTGCTGGGTACAAATCAGTGGCTCACAACCACCACCTACTATGATGCAAAAGGAAGGGTAATACAAACCCTGGCAGATAACATTAAGGGAGGAACAGACATTACTACCAACATGTATGACTTCAGCGGCAAATTGCTCAGCACCTATGTGCATCATCATAATCCCGCCAGTACAGCCACGCCTGAAGTGAAAGTGCTTACAAAATTCAGCTACGATCTGGCCGGCCGTTTACTCAGCGTTATAAAAAGGGTAAATGACGCCGCTGCCACGGAAAGAACAGTAGCCCTGAATGAATATGATGCACAGGGCAACCTTAAAAAGAAAAGCCTTGGGGTGAATGGTTCAGCCATTATGGAAACCCTTAACTACGATTATAACATCAGGAGCTGGCAGCTGGGTATGAACCGCGACTACCTGAAGGACGCAGCCACCAACTATTTCGGCTATGAGCTGGCCTATGATAAAACAGCATCGGCAATTAACGGTGCGGCTTACACAGCGGCGCAGTTTACCGGCAATATAGCCGGCACAATATGGCGTAGCCAAACCAACGGTAAAAAGCGTAAATACGACTTTAGCTATGACCTGTCTAACCGCCTGCTGAAGGCCACCTTTACGCAAAATACAGGCAGCGCATGGAACACCAGTGAAGGTGTGAATTATACCATGTCAGTAGGAGATGGTGCAACCCCCCAAACTGCTTACGATGCAAATGGTAATATTAAGGCGATGACACAATATGGGTTGAAAGGTACTACCAGCAGCCCGGTTGACCAGCTTACGTACAGCTATCTCCCCAACAGCAACCAGCTGCAGGGTGTTATTGACCAGGCCAACGATCCGCAGTCAACCCTGGGAGATTTCAAGGAGATTAACGGCAGCAACAGCAACGACTATGTTTATGACAAGGCGGGTAACCTTCAAAGCGATGCAAATAAGGGAATTACGGCTATCAGCTATAACCTTTTCAACCTGCCGGAAAATATCGTTACGGGATCAGGCAACATTCAATATGTATACGATGCTACAGGCAGAAAGCTGGAAAAAATCGTAACCGACAATACGCAATCTCCATCCAAAATAACAACAACAGATTATATTGGTCAGTTTGTTTACGAAAATAATGCCCTGGAGTTCTTTGGACATGAGGAAGGCCGGGTAAGACCGGTGACTGAAAGCGGTCAGCTGACTTACAAATATGATTACTTTATTAAAGATCATTTGGGAAATGTGCGCTTGGTGCTTACCGAGCAAACTAATTTCAGTATGTATTCGGCTACTATGGAAACAACGCAGGCTGCCACTGAAACAGCATTGTTCAGCAATATAGATGAAACCCGTACGCCTAAACCAGCAGGCTATCCGCAGGATGCAACCACTTCAAAGAACAATTTCGTGGCTAAGCTGAATGCAAAGGATGGTGGTAAAAAAATAGGGCCATCGCTGGTGTTAAGGGTAATGGCAGGCGATACTGTTCAAATAGGAGCCAGGGCTTTTTATAAATCAACAGGTCCTAAGAACAACAAGGCAGCCACCCCGGAAGATATGGTGACCTCCCTGCTGCAGGCCTTTGGCGGTGCCGGATCATCAGATGCGTCTCATGCTGCCCGGCAGGCCGGGAACTTGTCGCCCTTCCGGAACTTCAACAGCAATGATTATCAGCGTTTAAAAGACAAAGCCCCGGATGAGAACCGCGACGATAAACCAAAGGCCTACCTGAATTTTGCATTATTCGATGATCAGTTTAACTTAGTAGAAGACAACAGCGGTGTACGGCAGGTAAAAGGCACGCCGGATGAACTGCAAACCCTGGCGGTAGACAAGATGGTGGTTGAGAAAAGCGGTTTCCTGTATGTATATACCAGCAATGAAACGCAGCAGGATGTGTTCTTTGATAATGTAACGGTAGCAACTTTCAGCGGACCAATATTGGAGGAAACGCATTATTATCCGTTTGGGTTAACAATGGCGGGAATATCATCTAACGCTTTAATGGGTACGAATTATCCAGAAAATCGTTTGCAATATAATGGTAAGGAATTGCAGCATAAGGAGTTTGGAGATGGCAGTGGGCTGGAGTGGTATGATTATGGGGCGAGGATGTATGATGCGCAGATAGGAAGGTGGCATGTTCCTGATCCTCTTGCAGACCAATATACTTCTTTTACTCCTTATAATTATACATTTAACAATCCTCTGTTATTTGTAGACCTTGATGGTAAAGATGGTATGGTTACAAAAATTAAAGGTAAAGGAACAAAGGATAATCCGAATATTGTTAAAATCACGGCAAATTACTATTATAATAAGAAGAAACTAAATGAGAAACAGATTGCAGCATTGGAAAAGGCGGTAGCTAACTATAATGGAACAACTTCTACTACAGGTAAAAGCAAAGACGGCACTTATACGATAATACAATTTGACCTGAAAGCAAAAGGTTTTGATACAGATGAAGCAGTGAAAGATGCTGTTAATGGAGATACATTCACAAATGAAATGGGCGGAACAAGTGGTTATGGAAATGAGGTTACCACTACAGTAACGGATGATCTGGATCAACCATTGGGCGCTGATATAAGAGGTACTCGTGCGACCGGAGGATCGAAATTGATACAACTATACACAAATAATATTCAAATGGCTGTAAAGGAAGGATTTAATGAAACTGACATTCTAGAAAGCACACTTAATCATGAAATAGGCCATAACCTGGGGGGGGAGCACGGAGATACTAATCCAATGGGTAAAGGACATATAACATTAAGTACAAGATTAACTAATCCCAATTGTTTGGGTGCTGGTTGCCCAACAACCCCCTATATTCAACGAGTTAACATTAGCAAAAGCTTTCCGCAAACAATAATTAATAGAATTCAAAGCCCCGTTGGGCCAAGAATGCTGCAATATAAAAAAGATTAAAGCTATGTTTACGTATAGGCTATATCTCTGCATCTGCGTGTTTTGTTTGACTAATACATTGTATGCGTGGGGCCAGGAGAATAATAACAGTAGAAAAAACTGTTTCGACAACTTGGTTGAGCTTAAAGGGTACTATATAAAGGTCTATACAAAAGATTATGTACGTAAGCTCGAACAAAATAGGAATAATAGGCTAAATAACAGGCCGTTCCAAGTGGCTATAGATGGCAGTAAATATGACGAATTCTTCATTCCGGTTAGCGACAGTGAAGGCCTATACCTGCAGCGTGAATTATCAACATTATTTTACAGGAATAAGAAAAGTATCTACTTAAGGTGCACAAGTGCTAATTATGCAGTTTTCAAAGAGCATTTTTGCAATAGTAATGAAGATAAAAAAAATGATACCTGCGTAAGCTTTGTAACAGATAAATACTATTCGTTTAGTAAGGATAAGATGCATTGTTACCAGGTATTTTATGTCACAGGGTTGTGGCTTGAGGGAAAAGCAGTGACCAATGTGCAAAAATCTCTTTTCCCTGAAAAAGCAAAATATATTGACACATCAGTTGCTGCTTTCAATACTTATTTATTATACAGATTGAGGAAGTCAGATGTAAAGGAAATAAAGGATAGTCAACTAGAGTTATGGAAAACCGTACCTCCCCTTTGGAATGATTAATGAAAAGCGCATTGCTGTACGTTTAGATTGCCAATGTATAGTTTTGTCAATTATTCATATTATTCAAAATTTTATATAAAAACATCTTTGCAACATTGCAATAAAATGTCTTTTTTTACAGTCGAAACTATACCTGGAAAGTAATGTTGTTACCCACATCGTTTTAACCCATCACTTTCTATTGCATGATTTCATATACGGCCATAGCTGCCCTATTTTGTGGATGTTGTAAGTGCCTGTGCTATGCCGTTGGTTAGATCCCTGAAATAATTACATGAATGCCTTACCATGAAAATGTATTAACAGTCGGCTATAAGCTGGTTTGTTTTGCCGTAATGTCCCTGTTCCTGCTAAGTGGCTATGCTGCAAGCGCGCAAGCCACAGACAGCACTGCTATGGCAGCTGCGCAGCTACCCGGTAAATACTTTAAACAGGTGGCCGGCAAATCCAAACATATGGAGCAACAGGTTGACAAGCGCACCGCCAAAGCCCTGCAACGCTTACAGCGGCA
>NZ_DASTRI010000231.1:0-17992 GCF_035761305.1 Chitinophaga sp.
GTGCGTATACCGGGAATGTAGCGCGTTACATCTACCAGCTGCTGGTTACTGTCGGCGGCCACCTGCTGCCGGTACAGGGCAGCGCTGTTCACTACCGGCAGGCCATAATGGTTCAGCGGAATTTGCTGTGCCGCCAGGTTATAACATGCCAGCATTGCCGCCAATAAAAAAGCAGCTTTTTTATAATAACAGTTGTAGAAAAATACCCTCATCATGGTATGATTTATTAAAATTAGTCAAGAAAGTACACATTACAGGTAAAAAACAATTGTAATCCCCGGTTGAAAATAGGTATTTTAGAACCCTTAAAAAACTAAGGGAAGATGAGTTTATTCCGGTTAGATAATAAGGTGGCGGTAATAACCGGCGCCGGCAGCGGTATAGGCCAGGCTATTGCCAAATGTTTTGCGGCACAGGGAGCCCTGGTACATATTATTGAGCTGAATGAAGATGCAGGTAAAGGCACGGTGGCCGATATTACAGCTGCAGGCGGCCAGGCGAAAGTACACGGCTGCAACGTGGCCCAGCAGGCCGATGTAGTTAAAACCATTGACAGCATACAGGCTGCCGCAGGCCGGGTAGACATATTAGTGAACTGCGCCGGCATAGCCCATATAGGCAAACTGGAAAACACTGCCGAAGCGGATTTTGACCGCGTGTACAGTGTAAATGTAAAAGGCACCTATAACTGCATGTTTGCTGTTATTAAGCATATGAAGCAGCAGGGCGGGGGCGTGATCCTGAACATGGCGTCTATTGCCGCTACCGTGGGCATACCGGACCGTTTTGCCTACTCCACAAGTAAGGGCGCCGTATTAACCATGACCCTTTCTGTAGCCAAAGATTATATACACGATAATATCCGCTGCAATTGCGTATCGCCTGCCAGGGTGCATACCCCGTTTGTAGATGGGTTCCTGCAAAAGAACTACCCCGGCAGGGAACAGGAGATGTTTGAAAAGCTTTCCAAAACACAGCCGATTGGCCGTATGGCAAAACCGGAGGAAGTAGGTTACCTGGCGCTGTACCTGTGCTCAGAACAGGCGGGCTTTATTACGGGCTGTGATTACCCTATTGACGGCGGTTTTATAAAACTGAATAACTGATAAGCCCTTATATTGCGGGATATATCCAAATAATACATGCGACATTTCAGCAACCTTATTGTAGCAGCCGTTCTTACCACCAGCCTGTGGGCATGTGGCGGATCAGGCACCTCACCGGGTAACGGGCAGGATAGCACCGCCGCTTTTACGCCAGCCAAACCAGCGGGCAGCGTACAGGTATCTTTTGTACATGACAGCGATCCGCCACAGGTGAAAATACATTTTGCCCTGGGCGAAAAAACCATTGATAAATCTTTTGAGCTGCCGCTGGCAGAGGATATGGATGCCGAAGACCTGTACCGCACGGTATGGGACAAGCCTAACAGCTGTTATATAGGCGTGCTGAAAAATAACCGCGGCACCCGCTACTACCATGCCAGCGAAGGGGATGACGGCGCCCTGAAAATTTTCCAGGTAGGCACGCCGCCGGCAGCTGTATGGCATTATGCAGAAGGGGAGCTGGGTTTGGGTAAAGCCACTAATAAATCAAAATTAACAGACCACTATAAGAAAAATGTAACCTCCGGTAAGATCATAGCCGATTTTATCGTTCGCCTGGAGCCCGCATCCAGCAAAGACTCTGTACAGCTGTACACAGAGTTTGGCGGTGTGCATGAAACAAAAACACTGGCCGTACCCGGCGGCTATGTACCCAAAATACAGCCCACGGAAGAACCGGATCATTGTGTATTTGGCCTGCAGCGCGATGATGGCTTTGACCCGGTGCTGGACATAAAAGTAGATGGCGGCAAGCTGGCGATAAAAGAACTGGGAAAGTCAATTACGAATTAACAATTACGAATTGAGGAAGTGCTGTTGCAGGCATTATTCATTATTCATTCTTAATTATTAATTCCAACACAGAAACTATTTAAACATGAAACTGATACGATTTGGATTGCCGGGTGAAGAAAAGCCGGGTTTAGTTACAGCAGAAGGCAGCTTTGATGTAAGCGCTTTCGGAGAAGATTTTGGCGAGCAATTTTTAGCGACTAACGGGCTGGAACGCCTGGCGCAATGGTGGGCGGCCAATGGCAAAACAGCGCCCCGTATACCGGATAATGTGCGTTTGGGATCGCCCATACAGCGGCCTTCCAAGATCATTTGCATTGGTTTGAACTATGCCGACCATGCAAAGGAAAGTAACATGCAGGTGCCTGCAGAGCCGATTATTTTCTTCAAAAGCACTACATCGCTGGTGGGCCCTAACGACGACCTGGTTATTCCAAAGAACAGTAAAAAAACCGACTGGGAAGTGGAGCTGGCGGTGGTAATAGGCAAAAAGGCCACTTATGTGGAAGAAAAGGACGCCATGGATTACGTGGCCGGCTATGCGCTGCATAATGATTACAGCGAACGTGAGTTTCAGCTGGAACGCAACGGGCAGTGGGTAAAAGGCAAAAGCGCCGATACCTTTGCGCCGCTGGGCCCCTGGCTGGTTACCAAAGATGAAATAAAGGATGTGAACAACCTGCGCATCTGGTTAAGCCGCAATGGCAAGATGATGCAGGACGGCACTACCGCTAACCTGATATTTAAAGTGCCTTACCTGGTATCTTACCTGAGCGGGTTTATGACATTGCTGCCGGGCGATGTGATCTCTACCGGCACCCCTGCCGGCGTTGGCCTGGGCATGAATCCGCAGGTGTATATCCAGGAAGGCGATGTAATGGAGCTGGGCATCGACGGCCTGGGCACTTCAAAACAAAAGGCCGTTGCCTGGAAATAATTATTCCACAGAAAACTAAATGTAAACAGTTATGAAAAGATATTGCCTGGCATTAGACCTGAAGGATGATCCGCAGCTGATAGCGGAGTATGAAAAATACCACCAGGCAGTATGGCCCGAGATCAGGCAAAGCATTCTTAGCAGCGGTATTGAAAACATGGAGATTTACCGGATCATGAACCGTTTGTTTATGATTATGGAGGTAAATGACCGCTTTTCCGCTGAGCAAAAGGCAGCGGCGGATGCCGCCAACCCCAAAGTGCAGGAGTGGGAGCAGCTGATGTGGAAATACCAGCAGGCCCTGCCCATTGCAAAACCGGGGGAGAAGTGGATAATGATGGAAAAAATATTCACGTTATAATTACGAATTATTCAATTACGAATTAAGAATTGATAAAGCGCGTGATAAAGCAAACTTTTAATCGGTTTTTATAAAAATCGCCGCATTTAAAATCCATAATTCGTAATTGATAAATTGATTACAGTTGCCGCATTTTCATTATTCAGTATCAAAATTATTTTTCAATGGCATTCATATCCCGCCTGGCGGGATCGTAATTCGTAATTAACTAATTCGTAATTCTACAGGCATGATCATTGACGCTCACCAACACTTCTGGAAATACCACCCGGTAAAGGATGCCTGGATCACGGATGATATGAAAGTGATACAGGCCGATTTTTTACCGGGCGACCTGCTGCCCGTGCTGCAGCAGAACGGGGTAGACGCCTGCGTGGCCGTGCAGGCCGACCAGTCAGAGGCGGAAACGCAGTTTTTGCTGGAGCTGGCTGCCGCACATCCTTTTGTAAAAGGAGTGGTAGGCTGGATAGACCTGCGTGCCGCCAACCTGGAGGAGCAGCTGCAGCATTATACACAGTACACCCGGCTAAAGGGCTTCCGCCATATTGTGCAGGGAGAGCCCGATCCCAACTTCCTGTTAAAGGAGGAATTTTGCAACGGCATCCGCGCCCTGCAGCCATATAATTTTACGTACGACATACTCGTATATCCCATACAGCTAACTGCGGTGGAAAAGTTTGTACAGCTGTTTCCACAGCAAAAGCTGGTGATAGATCATATGGCCAAGCCGTATTGCAAAACCGGCGAAATTGCTGAATGGGAAAAAAGCATGCGTGCCATTGCAAAATCATCCAATGTATATTGTAAAATCAGCGGACTGGTAACCGAAGCCCACTGGCAGCAGTGGACGCCCGCCACCTTCGCGCCTTACCTGGAGGTGGTGCTGGAAGCATTTGGCCCCCAGCGCCTCATGTACGGGTCTGACTGGCCGGTATGCCTGGTGGCTGCGCAATATGCCCAGGTAAAAAACATTGTAACAGATTGCATCAGCCGGTTAAGCAAGGCCGAGCAGGCTGCCATTATGGGCGGCAATGCAGCCGCATTTTACCAGCTGGCATAAATAAAATATTATTATTAGTATTATTGAAAACGTTTTCACCTGCAAGTGAAGGCATAAACTACAACTTATGGATCTGGGATTAAAAGATAAAGTAATTATTGTAACAGGCGGCGCTAAAGGCATTGGAGAAGCTATTTCAAAGCTGGTAGCAGCAGAAGGGGCTATTGCCGTAATTGCCGGCCGTAAGGCAGCTGATAACGATAAAGCAGTAGCCGCCATTAAAAGCGCCGGCGGTAAAGCGTTTGGCATAGCCGCCGAACTGGGCGATCCCGCCGCCTGCCGCATGGTGATAAATACCACTGTTAAAGAATTCGGTACTATTCACGCGCTCGTGAACAATGCCGGCGTAAACGACGGTGTAGGTCTTGAGAGCGGCAGCCCCGAAAAATTTATGGAGTCGCTGCAGAAAAATGTATCGCATTACTACAACCTGGCACACTACGCGCTGCCTTACCTGAAGCGGCATAAGGGCAGCAGCATTGTGAATATCGGCTCTAAAGTGGCTACTACAGGGCAGGGTAGCACCTCTGGCTACGCTGCATCCAAAGGCGCTATTAATGCCTTAACCCGCGAGTGGGCTGTAGAGCTGCTGCCATACTCCATCCGCGTTAACACGGTAATACCCGCGGAAGTATGGACACCGCTGTACGAAACCTGGATCAGCTCTTTACCTAATCCCAAGGAAAAGCTGGCATCCATTGTTTCCAAAATACCGCTGGAGCAGCGTATGACCACATCAGAGGAAATAGCCGGCATGACGGTGTTCCTGCTGTCTGCACAATCATCACACACTACCGGGCAGATAATATACGTTGATGGCGGTTATACGCATCTCGACAGATCTATCAGCTAATTATTACAAACAATAAAACTTTCCCTATGGCTGGAGCCACTGTTTCCACGTCTTCCGTAACCGCGGTTACGGACAGCAAGAAAAGCTACTTATTTCCGTTTATACTGGTCACCAGCCTGTTCTTCATGTGGGGGCTGGCTTACGGCTTGCTGGATGTGCTGAACAAGCATTTCCAGGAGGCGCTGAACATTACTGTAAAACGGTCTACCTTATTACAGTTTGCCTATTTTGGCGCATACTTCCTGATGGCGTTGCCGGCCGGCTTTTTCATGAGCAAATATGGCTACAAGCGCGGTATTATTTTCGGGCTGCTGCTGTACACCACCGGCGCCTTTTTATTTTACCCGTCGGCTCACTATGCCAACTTCAACGCCTTTTTGCTGTCACTGTTCATACTGGCCAGCGGCCTTACCTTCCTGGAAACAGCTGCCAACCCGTATGTAACGGTGCTGGGCAGCCCGGAAACATCTGAGTTCCGCCTCAACCTTTCGCAGTGCTTTAATGGCCTGGGCTCATTTGTAGGGCCATTGATAGGGAAGGCCCTTTTTTTTGATGAGGGGAAAGGCAATGGTGTAACCAACCTCGATTCCGTGCAGCTTACCTATGTGATAATAGGCGTGGTAGTGCTTGTTATTGCCCTTTTCTTTTACAGAACGTCTTTGCCGGAAATAAAAGAAGCCGGCCTGCAGGATGATGCCGGCGGCGCAAAGGCTGCAAAGCCGCTGTTTGCCCACTCCCATTTTGTTTGGGGCGTAGCAGCCCAGTTTTTTTATGTGGCGGCACAGGTAGGCGTAGGCGCGCTGTTCATTAACTACGTAACGCAGTATTGGGCAGGTACCAGTAACGGGCAGGCGGCGCTGCTGCTGGCCATTAGCCTGGGATTGTTCACCGGCGGCCGTTTCATAGGCACTGCCATTATGAAAAAGGTAGCGCCTAACAAGCTGTTGGCTTTATATGCGCTGATTAACGTAGTACTGTGCCTGGTAGTAATGATGGGCAAAGGCGCCTTGTCGGTGTACGCGTTAATGGCTATTTTCTTTTTCATGTCTATTATGTTCCCAACCATTTTTGCGCTGGGCGTAAAAGACCTGGGCATTCATACCAAAAAGGGCGGCGCATTTATTATCATGTCTATTGTAGGCGGTGCGCTTATGCCGTATGTGATGGGTATTGTGGTTGAAAATGCTTCCATTGCCATGTCGTATGCAGTGCCGCTGGTTTGCTTTGCTATTGTATTCTATTATGGCTGGAAAGGGTACAGGAGGGCGTAAGCCGTATGTTGTTTTAAGCGAAATCCCGTAATTTACGCGTGTAAATAAACGGTGATTTTGCGGAAATTTCTTGTATACCTGCCTGTTGTTTGCCTGTGCCTGTTCCTGGTTGCCGGAACGCCTCCTGTTGCTACTTTGCAGCTGCAGCTTACGCATGTAGTGAACGGGCAGCCCCTGGTGCTGCAAAGCGGCTCCTATACCAATGCCGCCAGTGAGGCGTTTAATATTACATTGTTCAAATATTATCTCAGCAATTTTTCATTGACTACGGTGGGCGGCGAAACAATAACGCTGCCGCCTGCTTATTTCCTGGTAGATGAAGGAAAGCCGGATAGTAAGCTGGTAAAGCTGCCAGCCGTACCGCCGGGCGCTTACCGCAGTATTTCGTTTTTAATCGGGGTAGATAGCGTCCGCAATATGAGCGGTGCGCAAACCGGCGCCCTGGACCCCGTGAACGGCATGTTCTGGACCTGGAACAGCGGCTATATTATGGCTAAGCTGGAAGGTACATCGCCGGTATCTAAGCAGCCAGCCAACCTTATTGAATTTCATATCGGCGGGTTTAAAGGCGCACGTAACAGCCTGCGCCGGGTACAGCTTACCTTTCCGCAGCCGGTGCGGCTAACACCGCAGCAGGCGCAAACCATGCAGGTGGTAGCCGATGCGTATGCCTGGTTTCAGCAGCCCAATGTTATCAGCTTTCAGCAGGTATCATCCTGCTCCACGCCGGGAGCGCAGGCTATGCAAATAGCGGATAATTATCAGCATATGTTCAGCATAAAAGCGCATTAACAGCAGCCGCCGGTAGTAACAATCAAAAAATATGAAGGCCGTTTACATCATAACACTCTTTTGCCTGCTGCTGTTGCTGGCCGCTACGGAGGCCAATAACCGGCGCGGCCCTGTTATGCCCGGGCCTGAGCCTTACCAGCTGGAGCTGCCGCCCGGCCTGCCGCCGCCGGCCTATGATTTTTCGCAAAACCCGCTCACCAGGCAGGGCATGGCCCTGGGCCGCCACCTGTTTTATGATCCTAAGCTTTCGCGCGACAGCAGTATTTCCTGCGGCTTCTGCCATCAGCAGTTTGCCGCATTCGGACATTTTGATCATGCGCTGGCGCATGGAGTAGAAGGGCGCATTGGCACCCGCTCGGTACCCACGCTTTTTAACCTCATCTGGCAAAAGAATTTTATGTGGGATGGCGGCGTAAATAACCTGGAGATACAGCCCTTAACCCCGCTTACTGATCCCAATGAAATGGGCATGGACCTGGGCGCGCTCATAAAACGCCTGCAGGCCGATGCCGGCTACCGTAAAATGTTCAAAGCTGCCTTTGGTACAGAGGAAATAACCAGCCAGCGCCTGTTCCGCGCTATTACGCAGTTTGTGGCCACCATGATCTCGTTCCAGTCGAAATACGACAGCGTAATGCGTAAGGCCCCTGGCGTGGCTTTTACGCCGGAGGAACAGGAGGGATATGTGATCTTTCAGCAAAAGTGCGCAGCCTGCCACAGGGAGCCTTTTTTTACGGATTTCAGCTACCGCAACAATGGCCTGCCTTACCTGCCCAACCTGAACGATGTGGGGCGTATGCGCATTACCGGCAGCACCGGCGATTACCTGAAGTTTAAAGTGCCTACGCTGCGCAACATCCTCAAAAGTTCTCCCTATATGCACGACGGACGTTTTATTGATATTTACCAGGTATTTAACCAGTATGCCCATGGCGTGCAGCAAAGCGCAACAATTGATCCCCTGGTGAAAAACGGCATTGCCCTTTCCGGCAAAGAGCAGCGCGAGCTGTACATGTTCCTGAACACCCTCACAGACCCTGGTTTTATTGCCAATAAGGCATACAGTGAAATTCTTATTCAATAGGTATATATTTAACCAACTGCAAACCAATATGCTGCGTTAAAGGCTGCAAAATACCGGCTTTTTAAGCATGGTTTTTGTTTTTGTGGGCGTATGACAATGAAGCATATTAAAACCGGTTTTAAAATCCTGGTGGTAATGGCTATGCTCACCCCGCCATTATGGTTGGGCAAGGGCAAAAAAACACCTGTTCCTGTGGAGAAGAAAGACGATGATGCCGACCAGGGTACCGCCAGCTATTATGCCAATAAGTTTGAAGGCCGCACTACCGCCAATGGTGAAGTGTTTGATAACGACAGTATGACGGCGGCCCATAATTCGCTACCCCTGGGCACTTTTGTAAAAGTAACCAACCTGAATAATGGCCGCTCAGTTATCGTAAAAATCACCGACCGCCTGGCGGCAACCAATAAGCGTATCATTGACCTTACGCAGCACGCCGCCCGTATACTGGGCTTCCTGGAAAAAGGCACCACCCGCGTAAAGGTAGAGGAGGTGTAATTAATAATTAAGAATGAATAATTAAAGATGGTGCGGATAAAAGGCACAGCCGGTTTATAGAGCGGCTGTGCCTTTTTTTATTTTGCAGGGGATAATTGCCGGATGATGGCGGGTGGTATATCGTTTTCAGGCGACCTTATTCTTTTCCGTTGCGGGTAAAGCAGGTGGTAAGATGGTCGTTTACCATACCGGTGGCCTGCATGTAGGCATAGCAGATGGTGGAGCCTACGAACTTAAATCCCCTTTTCAGCAGGTCTTTGCTCATGGCATCCGAAACCGGCGACTTAGGCGGTATTTCCCGTAATTCCTTAAAGTGATTGATAATGGGCTTGTGATCTACAAACTGCCAGATGTATTTATCAAAGCTGCCAAACTCTTTCTGTACCGCTAAAAAGGCCCTGGCATTGCCGATAGTGGCGGCTATTTTTAAGCGGTTGCGGATAATGCCGGGGTCCTGCAGCAGCTTTTCGGCCTTCTTATCGGTGTAGCGCGCAATCTTGTGCGCATCCCAGTTGTCAAAGGCGCGGCGGTAGTTTTCGCGTTTGGTAAGCACCGTGTACCAGCTAAGGCCGGCCTGTGCGCCCTCCAGGTTCAGCATCTCAAACAGGCGGGTATCATCATGCAGGGGAATGCCCCATTCATTGTCATGGTAGTCTTTGTATAGCTGGTCTTTCAATGACCATCCGCATCGTGGCTTATTATCTTCCATAAAGAAGGCGTCAATTATTTGTAATGAGCAGCTGTTGTAAAATAACGGTTACGAATGTAAGCAATTGCCTACAGCGCCCAATCCTTTACCAGCGCTTTCACCTGTTTTTTGTAAAGCTTCAGGTCTGCCATGGTTTGTTGTATAAAGCTATTGTCTTCCAGCCGGCCTACCACTGCTTCCATTTCAGCTTTGCTGTCATACGTCATGCTGCGGAAAGGGTTTTGGTAATCCTTTTCACGGGAGCGGTAAATGCCTTCGGTGATCCATGTTATGGTAGCAACAGATTGTTCCAGGCATTGCCGGAAGCATTCGGGTGTAAAGGCTTTGGCATTGATATTTTGTATGTACAGCATACTGGCTACGGCATGCACCAGCTTGTCGTGCGCATATTGCGCGCCCTGTGCTTCATAGGCGGCATGCAGCTGCGCCCAGCTGCTGATTTTTCCTTTTTTGATTTTTGTTTTCAGCTCCTCCACGGCGGCGGTTGGCATAAGCTGCCCGCCTACGTTGGTCCAGGAAGCGCGTTTGGCCGTGGCGGCAAGGGACTGCAGCGCGGTAAAAGATTGAATGGCGCCGGTTGTTACATGCGCCAGTATGTTACGGATGCCATACAGCACTACCAGCGCACGGAAAAGGGGATAGGCCTTATGCACCTTCAGCAGCTGCACCCTGCGGTGGCTGTTTTCCATACCGGTAGCCAGTACGTTAAGGGTGGCTACTTCTTCCGGCTGCAGCTGCAGCAATTCGCGGCCTTTCTGCTGCAGCGCGCTTTCGCTGAATGCATCTGCCGCTTTGCCCTGGGCGGTGTACCATGCTTTGGCAACGGCGGTTTCCATAACAGGCAGGGAGGTGAGTATTTCCTCTACGCTGTCGGGCGCCAGGTAGTCATATTCAATGTACTGTACCTTTTCAGTACGTTTATCACGGTCAACATACTTCCACGAATTGCGGGCCAGTGCATACATATTATGCAGGAACCAGTAGCCGGGCATTATCTTCAGCGTGTTATCATGCTCGCTGTTGAGCACCAGGCTAAAGGGAATAGGTATGTGCAGCTCCTGCATGTAAGTGCCCTTGGCTATGAGTGTAAAGGTGGCAAACCTGGAATTATGTTTCAGGCTTACGCACAGGCCCGGCCAGAAACCGCGGCCGGCAATAACTTCACCATCCGCCCCGCGGGAGTTGTGGTTAGAGCCAATGGTGGCGCCGGCGGCCATATTGCTTTGCCCCATAATAAGGGCGGCGCACAGGAATGAGTTGTTATGGTGCTGCTCGTGCGCAGGAAAAATAAGTGAGTTCAGCACCTCACAGCAGGAGATGGTGGCGTTATTACCCAGGTATGAGTTAATCAAACGCGCGCCGTACTTAAGCTGTGAGTGGGAGGCCATTACAAAGCGCACTGCCTTTACGCCGTAAAAAACGCGGCAGCCGTAACCTATAATGCCGTTCACCAGCTCGCAGCCTTCGCCTATTTGTGAGGCCGCGCCGGCGGTGCTGTTAATGGTAAGGTTCTTTAGCTTGTTGGCGCCTTTCAGGTAAGCATCGGAACCTATGGTAACATCTTTAATGATCTTGCAGTTCTTAACCACGCTGCGGTCGCCTACCATGCCATAGTAGCCGCGTTTTTTATCAAACTGTTTTTCAGTGAATGCCTTGAACTTTTCCTGCAGGGCGGCATCGTCGCGGTTGCGTGTCCACAGGTAGGCATCACCGGGCAGCATACCATCAAACGGCATTACGCTGCGGCCGCCGTTCTCATTACACAGCTCCAGCCATATGCGTATGTTTTCCTGCTCGCCTTCTTTTATTATGCCGTTGCCAAACTTGGCATGGTCGGTAGTGGCCATTTCATTTACGTTGGCAATGATCACCTCATTGCCAATAATGTAATGCGATAGAAAATTTACGTTATGCACTACCACATTATCCCCGAAATCGCAGGCGCTAATGGTGCTGTTATACAGCCCTACCGGCAGGCGCAGATTATGGAACTCCAGGAAGTAAGGTTCCAGCTTACCGATGCGCACCATCCCAAAAAAATGGCAGTGCTGCACCAGCTGCGGATCAAATTCATTGGCTACAAATATCTGGTTCCAGTTATCGGAGGTATTATCGTTCCTCACCAGTATCTCTATTTCGCGGGCAGTAAGCTTGCGGTAGCCATTGTGCCTGCCCCATTGCTCATTGCGCAGGTAGTATTCGTCTTTTCCCTTCGGTAACGCGGATTGTTCTATAAACTGGTAGCCCAGTTGTGTGAGCGGCTTTTTCTGTATGAGGTTCATGGTTATTTTTTGATGTATGATTTACTCTACCGTTACTGATTTCGCCAGGTTCCTGGGTTTGTCCACATCATATCCTTTCAGCACGCCTATATGGTAGGCCAGCAATTGCAAAGGTATAACGGAAATCACCGGTGCAACCAGCTCATCGGCGGCAGGTACTTCAATTACATCGTCGGCCATGGAGGAGATAATGGTATCACCTTCCGTAACAACAGCTATTACCTTACCCTTGCGCGCTTTGATCTCCTGTATGTTGGAAACTATTTTTTCATAGTAGCTGTCGCGCGTGGCTACAAACACCACCGGCAGCTGGTCATCTACCAGGGCAATGGGGCCATGCTTCATTTCTGCTGCGGGGTAGCCCTCTGCATGTATGTAGGAGATCTCTTTCAGCTTCAGCGCGCCTTCCAGGGCCACGGGAAAGTTATAGCCCCTGCCCAGGTACAGGAAGTCGCGCGCATCTTTATATTTCGCTGCCACGGCTTTTACCTTTTCATTCAGCTCCAGGGCGGCAGCAACTTTTTCAGGTATATCCTGCAGCTCGTCCAGCAAATGCTGGAAACGCTGCTGGCTGATGGTGCCTTTTTCCATGGCCACCTTCAGCCCTATGAGGCACAGCACTACCAGCTGCGCGGTAAAGGCTTTGGTGCTGGCTACACCAATTTCAGGACCCGCATGTGTATAGGCGCCGGCGTGGGAAAGGCGCGCAATGGACGAACCTACTACGTTACACACGCCCAATATAATAGCGCCCTGCTGTTTGGCGCTTTCAATGGCTACCAGGGTATCGGCTGTTTCGCCGGACTGTGATACGGCAATAATCACATCACCTTTGCCTACTACCGGGTTGCGGTAGCGGAACTCGGAGGCGTATTCCACCTCTACCGGTGTGCGGCAAAGCTCTTCTATCATATATTCTGCTATCAGGCCGGCATGCCAGGAAGTGCCGCAGGCCACGATAATAATGCGGTTGGCATTTTTCAGCACAGCTGCATATTCATCGCGGATGCCGCCCAGGGTCAGCTGGCCATTCTTCGCATCCAGGCGGCCGCGAAGGCTGTCGAAGATGGTTTGAGGCTGCTCAAATATTTCCTTGAGCATAAAGTGGTCGTACCCGCCTTTTTCAATGGCGGTAAGCTCAATGTCGAGCTTTTGTATATAGGGTGTTTGCCGTTCGTTGGTAATGTTCTTCAGGATCAGCTCATCTGCTTTTACAATGGCAATTTCATAATCGTTTACATACACTACCTCATTGGTGTATTCCACAATGGGAGAGGCGTCGGAAGCCAGGAAGTGCTCGCCCTTGCCTACGCCTATTACCAGCGGGCTGCCTTTGCGGGCAGCGATGAGCGTATCGGGGTTATTTTCATCTACGATAACGATCACATAGGCGCCTACCACTCTTTTTAAGGCAATGCGCAGGGCTTCTTCAACAGCGCACTGGTTGCTGTTGCGGATTTCCTCAATGAAATGAATAAGCACTTCGGTATCAGTATCGCTTTCAAAAACGTGGCCTTTTTTCAGCAGCTCCTGTTTCAGGAGCGCATAGTTTTCGATAATGCCGTTGTGGATCATGGCCAGCTTACCATCGCCGGAGGTGTGGGGGTGGGAGTTACGGTCGCAGGGCTCCCCGTGTGTGGCCCAGCGGGTGTGGCCTATGGCAATGTTGCCCTGCATGTTCTTACCGGTAAGGTGATCTTCAAGGCTGGCTACTTTGCCCATTTTTTTGTAAACGTGCAATCCGTGGTTGATAATGGCTATGCCTGCGCTGTCATACCCCCGGTATTCCAGCCTTTTGAGGCCTTTTAACACAACAGGATAGGCCTCCCGTTGGCCGATATAAGCTACGATTCCACACATGTTTGCTAAAATTTAATGAGATTTAGCATGCAATATCCGGAATTAATTACGAATTGACAATTACGAATTACGAATTCGATTGCGCTATGTTAAGAAAAGGAAATTCGTAATTACCGCAGCGTGTTGTTAAACAGCTGCAATATGCGCTTATATTCATCTGTCCAGCTGCAGGGTTGTACAAAGCCATGATCTTCTACCGGGAACACGGCCAGCTCCCAGTTATCCTTGCCAAGCTCAATGAGGCGTTGCGTTAGCCGCACAATATCCTGGAAGTGCACATTTTCATCTACCATGCCATGGCACATGAGCAGGTGGCCTTTAAGGCCGTTTGCGAAATAGATGGGAGAGGAGCGCCGGTAGGCGATACTGTCTGTAAAAGGCTCATTTAAAATATTGCTGGTATAGCCATGGTTGTAATGCGCCCAGTCGGTAACAGCGCGCAGGGCTGCGCCCGCGGCAAAAACATCTGGCGTGGTAAACATGGCCATCAGCGTCATAAAGCCACCATAGCTGCCGCCATACATGCCTATGCGTTTTGCGTCAATGCCCTGCTGCGCTACCAGGTACTGTGCGCCATCAACCTGGTCGTCCAGGTCTTTGCCGCCCATGTGCCGGTAAATGCCGGTGCGCCAGTTGCGCCCGTAACCGGCGCTGCCGCGGTAATCAATATCCAGCACAGTGTAGCCATTATCTGCCAGCAGGTTATTGAACATGTATTCCCTGAAGTAAGCGCTCCACCATTTATGCGCATTCTGCAGGTAGCCGGCGCCATGCACAAATATTACGGCTGCGCCGTTTTTTTTACCGGCGGCAGGCTTGTACAGCCGGGCATAAACAGTAGCGCCGTCACGCGCGGTAAAGGTAATCACCGGCGCATCGCGCCAGGGATAGCTGCGAAACTCCGCCGATTGCGCCAGGTTGGTTACCTGTACAGGTTGCGCACCCGGTTTATTGGCCGCCAGGTACAGCTCCCAGGGTTTGTTGGTGTAGGAGTAGCGGTAAGCGATCCACTGCTCGTCGGGGGAAAGAGATACTTCATAAGCGCCGGTATTGTGTGTAAGGCGCTCTTTGCCGCTGCCGTCAATGTTAATGCGGTACAGCTGTTTTTCACCCGGGTGGGTTTCATTGGTTACGATATAAAAATGCTGTTTGTCTTTCGATAGCTGTGTTTCCTGTACCTCATACCTGCCGCCGGTAATAGCTTTGGTTTGCAGGGTATTTACATTGGTGGTGTACAGGTGGGAGTAGCCGCTGGCTTCTGATTGATACCAACAGGTATTTTCATCTATCCAGCCCAGGTATGCCCTGCCGGCCCAGCCTATGCCCGGCCCGGCTATCCAGGCTTCATCGCGCTGGCGGTTCAGCAGCTTTAGCTTGCCGGTAACGGGGTCCAGCAGCATAAGCCAGCGGTCTTTATTATCTTCTGAACGGATGTCTACCATGGCATGCGTACCGCCTTCGGACCAATAGGGGCCATGTATTACCACGGGGCGCGGCTTGGCTTGGGCATTGCCTGTTTTTTTCGTATAATCTTCCAGGTAGTCGGGCTGGTCTGTTATGCCGGGTATATGATCGGTGGGAAGGGGAATAATGGTATCGCGCTGCCGATCATACACAAAGCTTTCAAAGGTGCCATGTGCGGCGCCTACTTTGGTGCGGCCGGAAATATCTTCTGTAAAGCCGCTTGTGGTTACATAGTTAGGCACAATAGTGGTGTGCACGCCGGTAGGGCCGCGGTATAGCCGGTAGGTAATAAAACGCCCGTCGGGGCTGATGATAACATTATCCTGGTTTTTATCGGCCGTATAAATAGTGCGCAGCTTTTCCGGCTCATGCGCTTTGCGGAACAGCTTAGCGCTGTCCTGCTTTACCTGCCGTTCTTTCAGCACCTGCATCAGCTCCATTTGCTGGCTATGCAGGTATTGTTCCTGCTGGTTCAGGTCATCGGGCCGGTCAGCCGGGGCGCTGCCTTTCTGGAAACTGGTCAGCTGTTCTGTAGCGCCGCCGGCAATATCCCAGGCGTACAGGTTCTGCTCCTGCTGGTACACGATCTTCTTTTCATCAAAGCTGAACAACGGGTTGCTTTCATATACATTGGTGCTGGTAATGCGGCGGATGCTGCCGGTTTTTACTTCCAGCATATAAATATCGCCGTTATAGCTATACAGCAATAAAGAGTGGCTGCGGTTATAAGTACCGTTATATTGGGCCAGCAGCAAATCCCTGCTGCCGGCAGCTGTTTTAAGCGGAGTGGTATTGTCAACCGTGGCCATATACAGCGAGTCGGACAGGGCTTTTTCAGGGTTCCAGGTAAAGTACACGGTTTTACTGCCGGGGCCCCAGAATACATTGTCGGGGGAGGTGCCTATCCATTTCGGATCGCGCATGATCATGCTTACGGTAAGGGTAGGTGCCTGCTGTGCATAGGTATTTTCAAAGCTCAGTAAAATAATGGCCGGGATCATCCATTTTCTCATAGCAGTGTTTTATTTTGCTAAAAGTATAAAAAGGGGAAAAATAATCCTATGAAACCGGCACACGATCTGCGGTTATGTACCGGGTAATGTATAAACCATTTGCAGGATGAGATATTATCTATGCTTACTGTTACTGCTGGCGGCAGCCTGCCGGCAGGCGCCTGAAAAACAGCCCATACCTGTTACGGAAGACAGCACTTTTTTAACCGGTACTTTTTTCCTGGTGCGCCATGCGGAAAAAAATCCCGGGCCCGACTCCACCCTTACGGCAGCCGGTCATGAAAGAGCGCGCAGGCTGCAGGCGCTGCTGCAGGATTCCGGTTTACAGAAAGTGTATTTTACGCCTTTTAAAAGAACCGTGCAAACAGCTGATCCGCTGGTAACAGCCTTACACCTGGACACTGTATTTTACAGGCCTGATACTACCGGTGAGTCGCTTATTTATGAAATTACCCGGCATAACGACTGGGGCAAACGTTTACTGATCATAGGGCACAGCAATACGCTATTGCCTATAATGCATTCCCTGAAAGCCAATCCCCGGCTGGATTCTATTGGAGATAGGGATTACGGTAACGTGTTTATTGTGTACAAGCGAAGTGATAAAGTAACGGTGAGGAGAATTACGAATTACTAAATCACAGATTATGAATTGAAGCAGTGTTTTTTGTAAGGCGTTGCGCCCTGTAAAGGATTTGTGCCGGTACTATAAATGTATCTTTTGTGCAGGAGTTCATTGTAAGTGTACCCTCTTCCTGCTTTGCATATAGCCTTTGCTGTTACAAACACTTATCGGCACACCTAATGCCCAATTCGTAATTCTCAAAGCAGTATTCCCTGCATCAGCGCATAGGCTACCGTGAAGTAAATCAGCAGGCCGGTAACATCTACCAGGGTAGCTACAAAAGGGGCGGAGGAAGTGGCCGGGTCGGCGCCCAGCTTTTTAAGCAGCAGGGGCAGCATGGAGCCGGAAAGGGTGCCCCACAGCACCACGCCTACCAGGGAAAAGCCTACGGTGAAGCCTATCAGAACCGTATGTTCGCCATAAGTATGAAAAATGGAGTTCCACAGCAGGATGCGCATAAAACCGATAAGGCCCAGTATGCTACCCAGCATAAGGCCGGAGAGGATCTCGCGGCGCATAACCCGCCACCAGTCGGCCAGCGAAATTTCGCCCAGCGCCATAGCCTGTATAATAAGGGTAGAGGCCTGGGAGCCGCTGTTACCGCCGCTGGAGATAATAAGGGGTACAAACAGCGCCAGTACCACGGCTTTGGCAATTTCATCCTCAAAAAAACCCATAGCCGTAGCGGTAAGCATTTCGCCTATGAACAGCACTACCAGCCAGCCAACACGCTTTTTCACCAGCTTTAGCAGGGGCATATCCAGGTAAGGTTCGTCCAGGGCTTCGGTGCCGCCTATCTTCTGAATATCTTCTGTATGCTCTTCATTGGCAATCCACAGCATATCGTCAATGGTTACAATGCCCAGCAGTATGCCATGGTCGTCAATAACGGGTAAGGCTACACGATTTTCCACCCGGAACACCTGTATAGCTTCTTCCTGTTCGTCGTTAACATGCAGGGCAACAAAGCGGTCATCCATCAGGGTATGCACCAGGGTATCGGGCGATACGAGCAGGAACTCGCGTATGCGGAAGTCGTCCATCAGCTTGCCCTTTTCATCTACCACGTATATTACGTCAATGGTTTCGCTGTCTTTGCCATGCTCGCGTATGTAGTCCAGCACCTGTTTCACCGTCCACTCTTCCAGCACGGCAATGTACTCCGGCGTCATTATACGGCCTACACTGTTTTCAGGGTAGCCCAGCAGCGACAGCGTCATTCTGCGTTCTTCGGGGGTAAGCAGCTTAATCAGCTCCTTTACGGCTTCGCTGTGCAGCTCTCCCA
>NZ_DASTRI010000232.1:0-6942 GCF_035761305.1 Chitinophaga sp.
GATTATTTATTTGATAGTTATTTGTTTAAAGTGGATTATTGAAGTAAATAGCCGGCTGCTTGAACTCCTGCAGTTTATTTGTGATTATTCATCATCGTAATACAAAGTATCGACCCGCTGCATTCCAATTCGTAATTGTCAATTCGTAATTGCCTGCGGCTGCGCACCAGCAGCTTTGCTGCTGTCTTCCGGCTTCAGCGCTTCTGCTCTCCGCAGCGAGTCCAGCATACGGCGGGAGGGGCGCCGTCTTTCAAACAGCTCCCGCAGCCGGTTATATTCCCGTACATACGAAATGCCCAAACCTGCCTTGTTGCGGTTCACCAGGTTGTACACATCATAGTCGGTTTTGCTGAAGGCGTTGATGCGGATGCGCCCGTCCTGGGTGAGCAGGTATTCCACCCTGAAGTCGCCGGCAAAACGGTTAGAGGTGGCGCTGGTAGCATTACGGCCCCAGTCATAATCGCCGCCTACGTACAGGCGTACCCGGTTGTTGAACAGGTTACCGGTAATACCGGCGCTCAGCTGGTTACGGTCCACGTTATCATTATTCTGGCTGCCGATGTTGTAGGCGCGGTAGTTTACATTCACGCCAATACCACTGTTTTTGAGGATAGCCCCGGTAATATTATTCAGGATGGCCGATGCCTGGGCCGATAATGCCTGGCCCACGCTGTTCTTACCCACTACGCTGGCGCCGCCGGTAGCCGTATTATCATCCGGTATAAACTGGTTAAACAGCAGCAGTCCGTACATCTGCAGCAGGGCTTTGTTCTGGTCCTGGTTTATTTCCCGCAGCCGGGCGGCAACGCCGCTTTCGTAGGAAAGAGAGCCTACATCCGGCAGCTGTATCTCATAGGCAATATCAGGCTTCATCATTTCGCCGCGCAGGTTAATTACCACATCCACCCGTTCCTGGCGGGTAGCCAGCTTGTCGCTGCTTACAGAGCCGTACTGGCCTACCAGGTTATACAGGCTTACCTTGGGCACGCTGTATTTGGCGGTAATGTTCATACGCGCTTCGCGCGGGTCGCCGTTCCAGGTAATAGTGCTGTTTTTGGTAATGTCAAACTTCCAGCTGGTCAGGCGCTGAAAAGTGAAATTGTAGGAACCGTTATTGATCTCGTAATCGCCGAACATGGTAAAGTCGCCGGCTGTATTTACATTGATCTGCAGGTTACCGTTGCCGTTGGCGGATATTACGTCGCCGGTGGTGGCGTCCAGTATTACATCTATCTGCGCATCGGGGTTGGCGGCAATGTCCAGCCGTATGTTCAGGTTCACATCTTCCTTCTTCTTTTTCTTTGGCTGCTGCATTTCCGTGCCATAGGTCTTGAAGGTAATGTAATCATACTTGCCAATATCCTTGCTGTCCGACATGGGCAGGTAAAAATGGGTGCCTTTTACCGGGCGGGCCAGTATATGCATCTGCATGTCGTTCAGCGGGCCGGAGAAGTACACCTTTCCGTCTGCTATCACATCGCCGTAAAACAGGTCGTTGTCTGCCGCGGTGGTGTTCATGAACATGAATTTGCGGCCGGTAACATCAAAATCAAAATTCAGCTTGCTGAAATGGTCGTGTGAAATATAGCCGCTGGCGCTGGCCTTGTTGTTAAACTTATCTATGATGCTGAAGTTGCCGAACTCTATCAGGTTATCATCCACATTAATATTCAGCCGTGGTATTTTATAATAGGTGCCCAGGTACAGCACACGGATGCCCGCGCTGTCCAGCTGTACCCTGCCTTTTACAGAGGGCTGTCCGGTAGTGCCGCTGATGGTAAGCTTGCCCGTGGCCAGTCCCGAAAGCTGGTCCACGTAATCGCCCAGGTATTGGTTCAGCGGGTCAATAGAGGTGCCGTTCAGGTCTACGGTGGCCGAAAGCTGGTTATTGGCTTTGGTAAGACCGGCAATGCCCTGTATGGCAAAGTTGCGGCCGTCGTTCCTGGATTGTATCTCAAAACTGGACTCGCCGGTTTGCTGCCGGTAGCCGCCTTTAAGCGTTACCAGCCCCAGTGAGTCGTTGTTCAGCCGCAGGTTGCTGGCAGTAATGTTGGCATCCACATCCAGGTTGTGGGTAGGGTCTGATATGTTAATCACCCCATTGGCAAGGCCCTCAATGGGCACGGCTACCAGCTGGGAGGGAACGGCATCTGCCAGGTTCAGGTTCTTCAGCGTAATAATAAAGCGCGACTCGTCCGGGTTAAACTCGTTGGTTTCTACGGTTATGCTCTGGTCATTGCGCGTTATGCGCAGGTTGCTCACGGTCAGGAAATGTTTGCTCCAGTATATCTCGTTGCCGGCGGTTACGTTCCACTGCCGCTCATTTACGGTAAAGGCGCTGTTCAGGAAGTTGATCTTCACCCCGTCGTTCACGGTTATTACGCGGGCATAAAAACCGTCCATGGAAGATGAGTCCTGCGACGCGTTCATATCCATCTTTATAAATGAGGTATCATGCCCCGAACTGGCCAGTATCAGCGGGTTTTGCAGCCATACGCGTTTGCCGGAATACACTTTGCCGATGCTGGTGCTTACATTGATCTTGTTAAAATTGCCGCTGCTTTTCACCTGCAGGTCCTGCACATTGTAGCCCTGGTACTGCGCTTCCGGTACAAAGGCGTTCAGGGAAATGTTGCCCTGCAGCGTGTTCAGCGACCCGGCTATCCTGGCCTGGTCAAAGCCGGAAATGTCGCTGGTAAAGGCGCGTATAAGCTTATCTACCTCTCCGAACTGGAAGGCAAACGTAAAATCTTCCCGTATGTTGGCCGCAGGCGGATCGGGGAAAAAGCTGGGATAATATTTATTCAGGAACAGGTGAAAAGCATCGGGCAGCTCTACAAAGCTGTAAAGCCCTTTTACATACCCGGTGATCTCGCTGCCCACAATGTCCAGCACCTTGGTATTGTTATCCATGCGGGTGCTGATGTTCAGGGAGTCAAAATCAACCCGGCTTTGGTTCTTGTACAGCGATACGTCGTATATGCGTGCCGTGCCGTCGAAGTTGTCAATGTTATCACCGGCAAAGTTCAGGTCCAGCCGGGTTTGCAGGGTAATGGAGTCGTTGGTGAGCCGCAGCGCTTTCAGGTTGCTTTTACGGATCTCGGAGTTGAACTTAAACAGGGGTACCGTGTCGTTAAGGTCAATGGTGCCGGCAAAGTCCATATCCAGGTTAGGATCGTTCACGGTAAGGGAGCCGTTGAAGAACTTGCGGTTCATCTCGCCCTGCGTTTTAATATTCGTATAGGTATAATCGTAAAGGGAGATGGCCTGTACATCCGCATCCACGTTGGCTTTGAGCGTGCGCAGGTTAAAGCCGGCGCCGTTCACCTTGGCGTTCAGCGATATAGTGGTCAGCTGCGGCACATCCAGCAGTTGGCCCAGGTTAAAGTTGGTGGTGGACAGGCTGCCGGAATATACCGGCACGTCGCCGCTGGTTTTAAAGTTAAGGTCAGAGCTTACATCGCCCAGGTTAGTCTGGAATTTGCCATAGGCCACAAAGTCGTTCACAAAGCCCGTATAGCTGCCCTGGAAGGCGATAGACGAAAGCCGGTCCATATGCAGTTGCGGCACATCTTTAACAGATGGAAAAATGCTGAGCACATCGGCGCCGCTGGTCACCAGCTCCGATCCCTGGAAGTCGATAAAGGTTTCATCTATATCAGGCAGGCCGCGCAGCTTAATGCGGCCCTGCAGCCGGGTGGTGCTGCCGGATTGCAGGCGTATGCTGTCGGCATCCAGGTTGCTCACAGGGCCTGCGGCCACGCCGCTGAAGGTGATTTCCCGTTTCCAGCCGGAAAGGGCCGGGGCAAAGTAGGCAATATCGTCGGATGACAGGGAGCTGTTCACAAAGCGCGCTTTCATAAACACCAGGTCCACATAGTCGCTCATATCGCTTATATCCGAGTACTGCATGGTGTAATAATTGCGCAGGTGGCTGCGGTTGGTGATGAGGTCCATCTGGGAAAACTCCATCTCTACGGGCGACATTTTAAAGCGGGCTGTCAGCTTTTTTACTTCAAACCCGCTGCGCTCTTTGGTGCGCAGGGTAAGGTCGCCGATGATGCTGTCTTTCACCAGGCTGGTGTTCATCAGCGTCAGGTATATGTTGCCAAAGCGGATGTGGCCGGGATCGAAATAACCTTTTTCCGGCGGACCGGCTTCCACATCGTCCAGTCCAAACACGCCGTTGCGGATGGCCAGCTCCCTTACCAGCAGTTTCCAGTTGCTGCTGTTCCACCGCAGCTGCCCGGTGCTGTCAACAACCGGCACGGGCGTATTATTGCTCTTCGGCTTTTTATGCCGCAGGGGAGAGGAGGGGTAACGGGTAATAATAAACGAAGGCCGGTCCAGCAGCAGCTGCTGTATATCAATATTATGCTGTTGCAGGTCCAGGTTTTGCGCATCCAGGAAAATGCGTTTGGCGGTTACGCGCATATCCTCACCCACCCAGGCGTCTACCTGGTTAATGCGTACGTTGCGCAGGTCTATCCTGCGCAGGTCCAGGGCTACGCCGCTGCTTTTTTTGCGGGTGCTGGTATCGGGTTTGGAGGAGCCAAAGGCATCTACAATAAACTGGTAGTTCCAGAGCGAGTCGTTGCGGTGGCGCACCAGGTTTACCTGGGCATTTTCAAGGCCTATATATTTCAGTACAGGTTTTTCCTGGAAGAAGAACCAGTCGGTAATACGTACCTGCATGGCGCCGGCATACAGCAGCGTATCGTGGTGGCGGTCTTCAATATAGGTGCCTTCCAGCCGTGCGCTGTTAAACAGGCGCAGGCTAACGCCCTTCACCTCCACTTTGGTTTGCAGCTGTTCTGAAAGCCGCCGGGCCGTTTCCTGCACCAGCCAGCGCTGCACAACCGGAATGTTCACCAATATGCCTATTAATATGATTAAGCCCAGCAGGGAAAGCAGGACAACCGTTAATATTTTACGTACTTTTTTCAGTGATCTGCATTTATCCGGCAAAAATACATGGATTTTAGATGTATGATTTACGATTTTAGGCAGAACGGCAGATAATTCGTACGGCTTACATTGTAATTCCCGTTATTTTTAGGAAAATTTTGAGCATGTTGTCTACTTTTTTATCTACAGCTTTGCTTATGATCACTGGTTTAAATACAGCAGGCGCGCGGCCTGCGGCCGATACTACTGCTGCAAAAACCAAATATGTAATGGTGATACATGGCGGCGCAGGCACTATCCTGAAATCGCAGATGTCGCCCGAAAAAGAGCAGGCCTATAAATCCAAGCTGGAAGAGGCGCTGCGTAACGGCTACGCCGTTCTGCAAAAAGGCGGCAGCAGCCTGGATGCCGTGGAAACCGCCATCAGGATAATGGAGAACTCGCCCCTGTTCAATGCGGGCAAGGGCGCGGTGTTTACCCATGAAGGAAAGAACGAGATGGATGCCGCCATTATGAACGGCAAAACCCTGGCTGCAGGCGCTGTAGCAGGCGTAACCGTGATCAAAAACCCTGTTACCGCTGCCAGGGCGGTAATGGAAAAGTCGCAGCACGTAATGCTGGCAGGCCCGGGCGCTGAAAAGTTTGCCAAAGAAGCAGGGCTGGAGATCGTAGACCCTTCTTATTTTTATACGGAAGAGCGCTGGAAGGCGCTGCAAAGGGCAAAGGCCGCCCAACCCGCGGGTACGGAGAACAAGGATAACAAATTCGGCACGGTAGGCGCGGTGGCGCTGGATAAGCAGGGCAACCTGGCCGCGGCCACCTCCACCGGCGGCATGACCAACAAAAAGTTCGGGCGTATCGGCGACTCGCCCATTATCGGCGCAGGCACTTATGCCAATAACGCCACCTGCGCTATTTCCTGCACGGGCTGGGGTGAATATTTTATCCGGCTGTGTGTAGCCAAGTCCGTTAGCGACCGCATGGAGCTGAAAGGTGAAACCCTGCAGCAGGCGGCACAGGAGCTGATTATGAAACAGGTGCCTGCACTGGGCGGCGATGGCGGTTTAATAGCGATTGACAGGGAGGGCAATATCGCCATGCCGTTCAATACCGCCGGCATGTACCGCGGCTGCGTAACTGCAGACGGGAAGATTGAAGTGTATATTTATAAATAGCTATCATTTTACCGGTTCCACACGATACCCCTGGCGGCGCAGCAGCGCTATTACGCCGTTAGGCCCGCCCAAATGCCCGGCGCCCACTGCAAAAAAGGTAGGCGTGGCCTGTATCTGCTGTGTAATAAGCGGGATCCAGCGGGCGTTGCGCCGGTCCAGCAATATATCCCGGAAAGGACCTATGTCTTTGGAAGATACTGTCAGGTTATAGAGCTGCTGTATATCCTGCCGCTGATAGGCGTGTAACAGGCTGTCGAACTGCGCGCGTTCTTCATCGGGATGGCGCAGCATATCTACCAAAGCAGCTGCTTCTTCCTTATCGGGTATGCTGTCAAATACGGCCATTTGGTCCTCCAGCGTTTCCAGTCCTGCAATGCTTTTCTGCTGCGCTTTCGCGTTTTTCAGCAGCTCTTTTTCAATAGAGAATGGCTGCGTGCATGGCAGCAGCAGCTTCACAGTCAGCAGTGAGGTAAGGGCCATCGGCTTCATACGGTCGAACAGGGCCGCATCCACCCCTATTGTTTTTTTCAGGTAATCATTCAGCTGCCGGTAATCTTCAGGGGCAAACAGTTTTTTCAGCGAGTAATCTTCCGGCATCAGCAACAGCTGCTGCATTTGCCGCAGCATGGTGGAGTCGTCCATATTAAGCTCCAGGTACAGCTGTTGAGTGGCCTGCAGTGCGGTAATTACGCCAGGCGGAAATTTAAAATCCTTTTCACACATCATGTGCATGGTGCCATAGAGGAAAGATGGCTGCATCATGTTATTGCCGGAAATTTTCCAAAGCAGGGAGTTTGGGCTGTTATGTGCCGGCAGCTGTGCTTTTGCCTGCAGCAGGGGCAGGCATAACAGCATCACG
>NZ_DASTRI010000233.1:0-19775 GCF_035761305.1 Chitinophaga sp.
TAAAGCCTATGGCAAATCGCACCAGTATTATGCGCTTATCAGTAAAGACGAGTACAGCCACAAAACCGTGAAGCAGCTGGTGAAGGGTTATTTTGAAGGCTCGTACAGCAACCTTATTTCCTTCTTTGTAAAGGAAAAAGATCTGAGCGTAAATGACCTGGAAAAACTATTGAAACAAATTAAGGACGCACAAAATAAATAAGCCATGGCCCCCCTGCTTTCCTACCTGCTTAAGATGATGGTATGCTCCGGCATACTGTACGGCTACTATTATGCAGCGCTGCGGAATAACCGCTTTCACCAGTGGAACCGGTACTACCTGCTGCTGGCCACCCTGCTTTCATTAACACTGCCCTTGCTGCAGCTGCCCCTGTTTTTTGAAGGCAGGCAGGCGCCGGTTCTCAGCAGCTATACCACGCAGATCATTACCCTGAGAGAATTTATTATGCCGGCTGCTCCTGCCGCGGCTATTGATTACCTGCAGCTCATATTACCGGCTTACGGGCTGGTAGTGCTTATACTACTGGCGCGCGTTGCCACCGGCTGCTGGAAAATATACCGGCTTATTCACAGCAGCAAGGTGCAGCACCTGCACCCTTACCGCTTTATACAAAGCGAGCAGGTGCCCATGCCTTTTTCCTTTTTCCGGTACATTTTCTGGAACCGGGAGCTGAACCCCGAAAGCGCCGACGGGCAGCAGATACTGCAGCACGAGCTAACGCATGTAACGCAAAAGCATAGTGTAGATAAGCTGCTGATGGAGGTAGTGTGCGCGGTTTGCTGGGTGAACCCCTTCTTTCACCTGTTTAAAAGAGAACTGGCCATTGTACATGAGTTTATTGCCGACCAGCAGGCGGCTGCCGGCCATACGGCAGATTATGCGCAAACCATTTTACAGGTAACGCTGCAAAGCCGGCAGCTAACCCTTACGAATAACTTTTTTCATCCGCCCATACAACGCAGGATCAATATGCTTTTAACACATAAATCAAATTTCTCAACTATGAAAAAGTTAATTGTATTACCCGTACTGGCTGCCCTGGTTATTTTCATCGGCTGCCAGCAGAAAGAAGAAAGCGCCGTTAAACCCGGCCCTGAAGAAATTACGATGGACGAAATAAACACTATACCTGCGAACCAGATTAAGTCCATTAACGTTAGCGACAACAAGGAAATAACGATTTTTACCGAGGACGGGAAAACATATCACGTAAGCAACATTAAATCCGGCGCAAAAACCAGCGATGATTACGCCCGGCAAAACCCGCACCACGAGATATTCACCTTTGTAGAAAACCCGCCCACATACCCTGGCGGCGAAGAAGCGCTGGCTTCCTACCTGAGCAAGAATATACGCTATCCAAAAGAAGCGCAGGAACATAACATTAGCGGTACGGTGTTCGTGCAGTTTGTGATACAGGCAGATGGTACTGTTACCGACGCCAAAATAGTAGGCGCCCGGAAAGGCGGAGGTTTGGAAGAGGAGTCTTTACGGGTAGTGAACAGCATGCCCAAATGGACGCCGGGCATGCAACATGGGCAAAAGGTGGCCGTGCAGTTTAACCTGCCCATCCGCTACACTTTGGAAACATCTATGATCAACTCTTTTATGCTGTTCCTGCCCAAAGGCAGCTGTTAAAATATTTACGGCAGCTATTGTTGTAAACAGTAGCTGCCGTAATTCTCAATTATGGGTTAACCCCAAATTTTTTTATTCATATACAAAAGCGCCATACCCGCTCTGCACCGTTACTTTCTTTGCCGGCGCGGCCTCTACCCTTCCGATTACCTGTGCATCTATATTAAATCCTTTGGCTATTTCAATGATAC
The DNA here is from genome assembly GCF_035761305.1 of Chitinophaga sp. GTDB lineage: Bacteria > Bacteroidota > Bacteroidia > Chitinophagales > Chitinophagaceae > Chitinophaga. The sequence continues at coordinate 1,831 of NZ_DASTRI010000233.1, forward strand.
CGGCAGCAATGTTCTCCGGTACATACAGCTCCATGCGATGGCCCATGTTAAACACTTTATACATTTCCTGCCAGCCTGCGCCGGATTGCTCCTGTATAAGCCGGAACAGGGGCGGAACAGGGAACAGGTTATCTTTTATTACATGCAGCTGTTCTATAAAATGCAGCACCTTGGTTTGCGCGCCGCCGCTGCAATGTACAATGCCGTCAATTTGCGGGCGGTAGGCAGCCAGCACCTGCTTTATCACAGGAGCGTAGGTACGTGTGGGTGACAGCACCAGCTTACCGGCGTCTATGGCGCCAAAACCGGGAATATCAATTTTATCTGTCAGCTCCTTTTTACCGCTGAACGCCAGCTCCTGCGGAATACCCGCATCAAAGGTATCGGGATAGGCGGCAGCCACTGATTTGTTAAACACATCGTGCCGGGCAGAGGTAAGCCCGTTGCTGCCCATACCGCCGTTATACTCTTTTTCATAGGTAGCCTGCCCGTAAGAGGCCAGTCCTACAATTACATTACCGGCCTGTATGCGGTGGTTGGAGATCACATCGGCCCGTTTCATGCGGCAGGTAACCGTAGAGTCAACAATAATAGTGCGCACCAGGTCGCCCACATCAGCGGTTTCGCCGCCGGTTGAGTAAATGCTGATGCCATGGCTGCGCAGCTCTGCCAGTATTTCTTCGGTGCCGTTAATAATGGCGGCTATTACCTCACCGGGTATCAGGCGTTTATTGCGCCCAATGGTTGATGACAGCAGTATGTTTTCTGTAGCGCCCACGCACAGCAGATCGTCGGTATTCATGATAATGGCGTCCTGCGCAATGCCTTTCCACACTCCCAGGTCGCCTGTTTTTTTCCAGTAGGCATATGCCAGGGAAGATTTGGTGCCGGCGCCGTCGGCATGCATAATGTTGCACCAGGCTTCATCGCCGCCCAGTATATCGGGCACTATTTTACAGAAAGCCTTCGGGAACAGTCCTTTATCAATATGCTTTATGGCATTGTGCACGTCTTCTTTATCGGCAGACACGCCACGCTTGGAATACAGATCCTGGTTCATACTTAATAATTGATAATCTTACTATTATATCGCCGGTTTAAATGATCGCACAATCATACATCATAATTGGCTACAAGGGTATAGCAAAATTTTATTATTTCTTTCTTTTATTGTTTCTTTCCAGCGGCGCAAAAGTAGCATAGATAGTACAAATTGTTATAAAGATGTAACAAATTGTATGCAAAAGGGCCAAAGTTTATGGCGCTGCCGGGCCTAAATAGCCGCAGTTTCCGCCCTGTTGGCCGGTGTAAATATGTAAATCCCAAAAAACTGGGTTAGATTTGCACGGCTTTTTGACCGTTATTCAGACTTATGCAGGTTCACAGGGATCTATCACATTTGCCGGCTTTTCGTAATGCAGTGATCACTATTGGTACATTTGACGGTGTGCATACGGGGCACCGGTATATTTTACGCCAGCTGCAGGAAACGGCTGCAGCCGTGAACGGGGAAACCGTGATTGTAACCTTTGACCCGCACCCGCGGGAGGTGCTGTTTCCCGGCGATAACAAGCTGCGCCTGCTCACCACCCTGCCGGAAAAGATACAGCTGCTGGATAAGGAAGGCATTAACCACCTTGTAGTGGTGCCCTTTACCAAAGCCTTCTCCGAACTTTCTGCCCGCGCCTACCTGGAAGATTTTCTGATAGCCCGCTTTAAACCGCATACCATCATTATCGGGTACGACCACCGTTTTGGCCATAACCGCGAAGGCGGCCTGGAGCTGCTGGAAGCAGAACAGCAGCAATACGGCTTTCACCTGGTAGAAATACCGCAGCAGGTGGTGCACAACCTTTCGGTAAGCTCCACCAAAATACGGGAGCGCCTGCTGGAAGGCAATATAGCACTGGCCGATGAGCTGCTGGGCTATCCCTACTTCCTGGAAGGCACCGTAGTACATGGCGATAAAATGGGCCGGCAGCTGGGCTACCCTACCGCCAACCTGCAGCTGGCAGATGCCCGCAAGCTGATACCTTCCGAAGGTATTTATGCCGTAAAAGCAACACTGGATAACGAGCCCGCCATCATAAAAGGGGTAATGAGCATAGGTACGCGCCCTACCTTTAACGGTACCGACCTTCGTTTAGAAGTGCACCTCTTTGATTTTAACCGGGATATTTATGGCGCGCAGCTGCGCGTGCAGTTCATTGGCTTTATACGCCACAACCGGAAGTTTGACAATGTGGAAGCGCTGATTGCGCAGATGGATAAGGACAGCGCAGCAGCGAAAAAACAGCTATAAAATGTGCAGATGTGCAAATATGCAGATGCGCAGATGATTTAAATAGCTTAATTATAAAATGTATAAAAAAAGCAAAGGTACACCTTAACGGCTCTTTCGCCTTTCATTTATACACCTGCCTGTTTACACACCCATCCATCTGCACATTTGCATATTTGCACGTTGGCTCAGCTCATTATCTTGTACATCAGCTCCTTCATCAGCTCTCCATCGGCTACCCCGCTATCGTTAATGCCTATACTGCGCAGGTTATAGGTATGCAGCAGTAAAATGGCTTTTTCCGCGCCTTCTGCCCCGTACTGGCGGGCAGCGTGCATATAATCCTTTACAAAAAACGGGTGTACGCCCAGCGCAGCGGCTATTTCCTTTTCACCACCCTTTACGCCAAATACCAGGTTCACCTTGCTGAAAAAATTGTACAGGGCCGGTATTACCATTTGCACGGGGCCGGCCTTGGGGTTGGCGGCAAAATAGTTTACAATGCGCATTACCTTGGCAAAATCCTGCTGGCCCACGGCGTTCTGCAGCTCAAATACATTATACTCCTTGCTGATGCCTACATATTTTTCAATATCGCTTTCGTCAATTTTTTTATCGGCAGGCAGGTTTACCAGCAGCTTATCTATTTCATTGGCAATACGGGAAAGGTCGTTGCCAATATGATCTACCAGCAGTATGCAGGCTTTTTGGGAAATAGCGCGGCCCAGCTCCCGTACATACACCTCTACCCACCCGGGCAGCTGGTTATCATACATTTTTTTGGTGCTTAGCAATACGCCCTTTTCCTTTATAAGCTTGGCCATTTTGCTGCGCCCGTCTATTTTCCCCTGCTTGTGGGCCACCACAAAAATGGTGGATTCCAGGGGATGATCTATGTACGGCTCCAGCTTCAGGAGGTCGCGCATGGCCTGGGCTTCTTTCAGCAGCACCACCTGCTTTTCTGCAAACATCGGGTAGCGGCGGCAGGCATTTATTACCGTGCTCCAGTCGGTATCTTTCCCGTAAAGGATAGTAAGGTTAAAGCCCTTTTCCGCTTCATCCAGCAGCTTATGCTCTGCATAGTTGCTCACCTGGTCAATAAAAAAATCCTCTTCCCCTTCCAGCCAGTAAAGCGGTTTAAACTTCTTCTGTTTCCAATCTTTTATAATATCCTGGTATTCCATTAAATGATGTTAGATTTTAGCGGTACGAAGCCAGGCGCCCGTGCCGGTTTGCGGTTGTACACGCCTTCCTGCTAAACGATAATAATATCCTCTTCCTTTAAGATAGGCACGCCTTTGAAACGCTGCAGCAGCTGCCCTACGGCTACAACATCTTTCTGGCAGTAGGCGGCAATGCGCGGCAGATCGTGCTGCTGCCAGTATACGCCGGCCACCATGCTGCCGTCAATATCATCCTTGGGAGTAGGAATGCCCAGGATAGTAGTGAGCAGCTTCAGGGAAGTATAGTTCTTATAATCGCCAAAGCGCCACAGGTGCAGCGTGTCCAGCATCGGCACCTCCCAGGGCTTAAACCCGTGCAATTGCAGGCACGGGGGCAAAGATAGCTGATGGATAACAGAACGCCTACAGATATAGGGAATATCAAACTCTTTGATATTATGCCCGGCAAACAGGAAACGGGGGTACCGGGCGCAAAACCTGTTCACCAGGTCAAGGAAACCGCTGAGCACTACCCGTTCATCGTCATCAAATATTGATTTGATCCTTAACTGGTAACGATTGTTTTCTATGGTAAAATAGCCGGCTGAAATACAGATCACTTTCCCGAACTCCGCGTAAATGCCGGCACGCTCCGAATAGTCGGAAGCGCCGTCAGCCGTTTCTGGCGCAGTTTTTGTTATTTTCTCCATCCAGAGGTGCTGAAGCGCCTCCGGCAATTCGCTAAAACTAGCCACAGCGGGGGTTGTTTCAATATCGAGCAGTAATAATTGATCTAATGCGATGTTAGGTAGCACTGGGAAAATCCTGTTTAAAAGTTTGTGAATTAAAGTATTTTAAAAAGCTATTTTTGCATAAAGTTTTTTAACCATATAACAATTAAACATAAAACAAACAAACTATGACTGAGAACACATTTAACACGCCTGCTTCCGGACCATCCGGCTCTGAAAAACCGCGTAGCCGTAACGGACTTATATACGGAATTTTAATTGCAGCACTGGCGGGTACGTGGATCTATATGTTGTATGACAAAAATAAGACGAACGAAACCATTGTACAACAAGGCACTCAGATCGATTCTATTTCATCATCAAGAGATGCATTACAGCAGGAATATAATGCTGCAAATGCCCGGCTGGATGACCTGATTTCCCAAAACAGCCGCATGGACAGCCTGGTAAAAACCAAGGATAAAGAACTTGCCGACATGAAATCCAGGATTGCCAGCATCCTGTCAAACAAAAATGCTTCCCAGGCTGAACTGGCAGAAGCCCGCAGGCTGATAGAACAATTAAAATCAAATATAGCCGGTTACCAGGAAACTATTGAACGCCTGGAAGGAGAAAAACTGGTATTAGCCGGTGAAAGGGATGTGGCACGCAAGGAAAGAGATTCAGTAGGCGTGGTAAAAGACAGCTTAAACAAACAGGTAACCCTGGGTTCTGTATTACATGCCAGCAACATTAAGCTGCAGCCCTTACAGATTAAGAAAAACGGGAAGGAAGTAGAAACCTCCAAGGCCAAACGCGCCGATATGATGCGGGTTACCTTTGACCTGGATGAGAACAGGATTGCTCCTACCGGCGACAAGGAAATTTATGTAGCCATTACCTCCCCCGACGGCTCTCCCCTGGCAGTAGAAGCACTGGGCTCCGGCCGCTTTAGCCTGGATGATGGTACCGAGAAATTATATACTGCCAAGAAAACCGTTGCTTACACTAAAGGCGAGAAACAAACTGTAACCATGGACTGGAAGCAGAATTCCGATTTTAAGCCGGGTGATTACAGCGTTGAGATCTATCATAATGGGTTCCGCATTGGCCAAGGCAAAGTAACTTTGAAGAAAGGTGGTTGGTTCTAGTCTACAGTTTTAACAGATATATTTAAACTTATGAATAAAGGGATCTCCGGTAACGGTGGTCCCTTTATTATTTCAGATTTGTTAATGATTAGTTATTGACAGACCGCATATATGAAAATAAACTTAATTTGAACTTCTTTTTTCGGAAATGTGACCAGAAACTGTAGTAGAGTAGCCTTGCTTTAAAAGGAAAACCAGCGCGTACAAACCCAAATGAATAAGCGAAAAATCTTAGACTGAAAATAACCAGCGATACCTTAAAAAACCAAACGGCATGGCGGATTCCAAATCAGTGTACGTTATAGACGATGATGAAATTTTCCACTTCATTATTAAGAAGCTGTTCAAACAGTGCGGGAACGATCAAAATAACCTCACTATCATCTCTTTTTTTTCTGCAGAAGATGCGCTGGAGCAATTGCGCACGCCCGGGCAACTCCTGCCCTCATTAATCATTGTAGATATTAACATGCAACCCATGAACGGGTGGGAATTTATAAAAGCTTTCCGCGAGCTTCAACCAACCCTGGCCCGGCACATTCCCCTTATTATGTGCTCTTCTTCGGTGGATGAAAGGGATATTCAGCAGGTAAACAATACGCCGGAACTGGCCGCCTATATTACCAAACCGCTGGATAAAGCAAAACTGGAGATTATCGAAAAACACCTGTAGATCTGCAGATGTGCAGATGATGGGTGTGTGAATAGCCAGGTGCGTAAATGAAAAGGCGAAAGTGCTGCTTAAACAACACCTTCGCCTTTATGCATTTTATAATTAAAGCTATTTAAATCATCTGCATATCTGCACATTTTCATCACGCTGGCTGCGCATTCATGTACATTTCCTCCCGCAGCGCCTTTACGCGCGCATCATCAAGGTATTCATCAAAGGTCATCAGCCTGTCAATAACACCTTTAGGCGTAATTTCAATAATGCGGTTGGCCACGGACTGCATAAAGGTATGGTCATGCGTGGTAAACAGCACAATACCTTTAAAGTTGTTCATGCTTTCGTTGAATGACTGTATGGATTCCAGGTCCAGGTGGTTGGTAGGCTCGTCCAGTATTACTACGTTCGGGTCCTGCAGCATCATGCGGCTGATCATGCAGCGCACTTTTTCACCACCACTCAGCACACTGGTTTTTTTCATGATGTCGTCGCCGCTGAACAGCATTTTACCCAGGAAACCGCGCAGGAAGGGTTCATCCACATCCGTAACATGCGGGGGTACAAACTGCCGTAACCAATCCATCAGGTTCAGGGACTTATCGGTAAAATACTTGGCGTTATCGTTTGGCAGGTAAGCTTTGGTTACCGTGGTGCCCCATTCATACTTACCGCCGTCGGCCTCCATTTCCCCGTTAATGATCTCAAAGAAAGTGGTAAGGGCCAGGTGATCTTTGGAAAGGAATGCGATTTTATCTCCCTTATTCACGGTAAAGGTAGCATTGCTGAACAGGGTGCGGCCATCAATGGTTTTTTGCAGCTTTTCCACATTCAGTATCTGGTTACCTACTTCACGCAGCTGCTTGAAGATAATGCCCGGGTATTTACGGTTGGAGGGTTGTATTTCTTCTATCACCAGCTTTTCCAAAGCCTTTTTACGGGAGGTAGCCTGTTTGCTCTTGGAAGCATTGGCGCTAAAGCGGGCAATAAAGTCCAGCAGGTCTTTCCGCTTTTCTTCCATCTTCTTATTCTTATCAGACAGCTGGCGGGCCATTAACTGGGACGATTCGTACCAGAAGGAGTAGTTACCGGTAAAGATCTGGATTTTGCTGCGGTCAACATCCGCCACATGGGTACACACGGCATCCAGGAAGTGACGGTCGTGCGATACCACTATTACGATATTCTGATAATCGGCCAGGAAGTTTTCCAGCCAGCCGATGGTTTCTACATCCAGGTCGTTGGTAGGCTCGTCCAGCAGCAGGATGTCCGGGTTGCCGAACAGGGCCTGCGCCAGCAGCACGCGCACCTTTAAGCTACCGCTGATCTCTTTCATCAAGGCGCTATGCAGCTCCTCCTTTACACCCAGGTCGCCCAGCAGGGCGCCTGCATCACTTTCGGCGGTATAGCCGTCCATTTCTCCAAACTCGCCTTCCAGCTCGCCGGCGCGTATGCCATCCTCCTCTGTAAAATCAGTTTTGGCATAAATGGCATCCCGTTCCTTGGCAATTTCCCACAGGCGCTTGTTGCCCATCAGCACCGTATTGAGCACCGTTACTTCATCAAACTCGAAGTGGTTCTGCTTCAATACGCTCATTCGCTCACCAGGGGTAATTTCCACGGTGCCTTTATTGGGTTCTATTTCTCCTGACAATATTTTCAGGAAAGTAGACTTACCGGCGCCATTGGCTCCGATAACACCATAGCAGTTCCCTTTGGTGAAATTGAGGTTTACTTCATCAAACAATACGCGTTTGCCGTAAGAGAGCGATACATTTTTAACACTGATCATGCTGGCTAATGAAATTTAAGGCGCAAAGTTAGGCAAAATACTCCATAACCGATAGCCTGAAAAGAAAGGATTGCCGGCAGTTCAAAGGCCCTGCTGGGAGCAGGAAAATGGTTAAGGCGGAGGCCGGAAGCAATAACCTTTACGTATACCGGAAATCAGCAGACGAGCGCGGTTACCAGCCGGTGCCTCCCGGCCGGAATATTTTGCAAATTAAATTGCCTCCCGGCCAGCCGCTGAAGTTATAAAGCTGCATTTTCATCGCCGCCGGGGCCATAGCCACCTATTGGTCACTTATTTGCTGTATCTTTTGTATGGAAACACAGCAACAACTGCTTATGGACAGCAACTATGATCAACAGGTACGGAAAGAGCTGCGCCGCTGGCAAAAGAAAATGCAGCGGGGTCCTTCCCTGCCCGGCAGGCTTACCAAACGCGTGCAGGACCGTGTGAACCGCCTGATACCGGAAAAAGTACACCGGGCCTTTACTGTGGCCATTAAACAAATGACCCGGGCAGTGTTGTACGGAGCGGGTTTTGTTACTCCCGAGCCGCAGCCGGTGCTACACCTGCAGGTAACAGAGCAAAAAGTGCTGGACCGCATACGTGTTTATACTACCACGGCGGCTACCGAAGGCGCCATTACGGGCGCGGGCGGTATTTTACTGGGGCTGGCCGATTTTCCGCTGTTCCTTAGCATAAAAATGAAAATGCTGTTTGACATTGCTGCTTTATATGGCTTTAATGTAAAGAGCTACCAGGAGCGCCTGTTCCTGCTGTATGTTTTCCAGGTTACCTTTTCCAGCCAGGACCTGCGCAACAAAACCTACCCCCTGCTGGCTAACTGGGACCACTATAGCCGGGAGCTGCCGGCCGATATACACACCTTTGACTGGCGGCGTTTTCAACAGGAATACCGTGACTATATTGATATTGCCAAACTACTGCAGCTAATGCCGGGCATTGGCGCGGTTGTAGGCGCTTATGCCAACCACCGCCTTACAGAAAAACTGGGGCGTAGCGCCATGAATGCTTACCGTATGCGCTTATTAAACGTTTGAGATGTATCTTTACCGCTCACTCACATTTCCTGACGCATGACTACCTACGAACAAATTTTTGAGAACAACAAACAATGGGTAGCCGCCAAAACGGCTACAGATGCGCAGTTCTTTGAAAAGCTGGCAAAGGAACAGAACCCGGACTACCTGTACATCGGCTGCAGCGACAGCCGCGTGCCTGCCAACGAGATCATGGGCCTGGATGCAGGCGAAGTATTTGTGCACCGCAATATTGCCAACCTGGTGAATAATATAGACCTGAACGTTATGTCTGTTATTAACTATTGCGTACGGCAGCTGGATATAAAGCACATTATTGTTTGCGGGCATTATGGCTGCGGAGGCGTAAAAGCCGCCATGCAGCCGCAAGACCTGGGCCTGCTGAATCCCTGGCTGCGCAACATACGCGATGTGTACCGCCTGCATATGGAAGAGCTGAACAGCATAACGGACATTAACCAACGCTATAACCGGCTGGTGGAGCTGAATGTACAGGAGCAATGCCTGAACGTGATAAAAACAGCGGTGGTGCAGCAATCCTATCTTACCAAAGGTTATCCGACCGTACATGGCTGGGTGTATGACCTGCACAACGGCATACTGGTTGACCTGAAGATAGATTTTGAAGGCCTGCTGCACGAGATACAGAAGATCTACGACCTTACCGGGAAAGGAATGCAGTTTTAATTACGAATTACGGAATTACGAATTACGAATTACGAATTGAGGAAACGTTTTTTAGTTACATGAAGACTGAAATGCGGTGTGTTTATGAATGCGGAATAAGAGCGGAATGAATATACCTGGTTGTTTCATGATGACTGAAATGCCAGCAGGCAACTGATTTCACCATCTGCAGCATTCCAATTCGTAATTCGTAATTGAACAATTGATAATTGACTTTATGGGTCCTATTGGCGTATTTGACTCCGGTTACGGCGGGTTAACCGTGCTGAAAGAGATCATAGCTGAACTACCGCAGTACGACTATTTGTACTTGGGCGATAATGCCCGTACGCCTTACGGCAACCGCGGGTTTGAAACCATACATGCCTATACGCTGGAATGCGTGCAGCATCTTTTTAACATGGGCTGCCCGCTGGTGATACTGGCCTGCAACACCGCATCTGCCAAGGCGCTGCGCACCATTCAGCAAAAAGACCTGCCGCGCATAGCGCCCGACCGGCGTGTGCTGGGCGTTATACGGCCCACCACAGAGCTGGTGGGCACCCTTACCCAAACCGGTGAAGTAGGCATACTGGCCACCAACGGCACCGTAGCTTCTGAATCATACCCGATAGAGATACACAAATTTTTTCCGCAGGTAAAAGTGTACCAGGAGGCGTGTCCCATGTGGGTGCCGCTGGTAGAGAACAATGAGCACGAAGGCAGCGGCGCCGACTACTTTGTAAAAAAGCACCTGGATCATATACTGGGTGAGGCGCCTAATATTGATACCCTTGTACTGGGATGCACACACTACCCGCTGCTCATGCAGAAAATAAGGGAAAACCTGCCCGGCGGCGTTACAGTGCTGTCACAGGGCAAAATAGTAGCACACAGCCTGAAGGATTATTTGCACCGCCACCCGGAAATGGAAACACGTTTAAGCAAACAGGGCACCCGGAAATTCTATACCACGGATGACACGCAGATCTTTGACCGGATGGCGGGCATTTTCTTTAGTAAAAAGGTGCAGTCAGCTCACCTGGCGCTGTAAAATCACTTCTCTTTCCCTTCCAGCTTTAACAGGAATGCATATTCCAGCGCTGTTTTCTTCAGTGACTTAAAACGGCCCGAAGCGCCGCCATGGCCGGCCTCCATGTCTGTTTTTAACAACAGCAGGTTATGGTCTGTTTTGAGCGCACGCAGCTTGGCTACCCATTTGGCCGGCTCCCAGTATTGCACCTGTGAGTCGTGCAGGCCGGTGGTGACCAGCATGTTGGGATAAGCTTTGGCCACCACATTATCGTACGGAGAGTACTGCTTCATGTACTCGTAGGAGTCCTTGTTCTTGGGATTGCCCCATTCATCAAACTCGCCGGTAGTAAGCGGTATGCTTTCATCCAGCATAGTGGTAAGCACATCCACAAACGGCACACCGGCAATTACGCCATGCCACAGGTCGGGGCGCATATTGGTAACAGCCCCCATAAGCAGGCCGCCGGCGCTGCCGCCCTGCGCATACAGGTGCGCGGGCGAAGTATAGTGCTGCGCCACCAGGTACTCGGCACACGCAATGAAATCGGTAAAGGTGTTCATTTTTTTGAACAGCTTCCCATCCTCATACCAGTAACGGCCCATTTCCTCTCCACCCCGGATATGTGCTATGGCAAAGGCAAAGCCGCGGTTTAACAGGCTCAGGCGGGGACTGCTGAACGTGGGTTCGGTGGTAATACCATAAGAGCCGTAGCCATACAGCAGCAGCGGGTGGTTGCCGTTCTTTTCAAAACCCTTTTTATACACAATGGATATGGGCACCTTTACCCCGTCTTTTGCAGTGGCGTATATGCGTTCCGTTACGTAGTCCTTTGGGTCATAACCGCCCAGTACCTCCTGCCGCTTCTTCAGCTCACTTTTGCGGGTTTCCATGTCGTAATCGTAGGTGGAAGCCGGCGTAGTCATGGAGGTGTAGCTATAGCGCAGCTCTTTGGTATCAATTTCCCGGTTAATGCCAATGTTTGCTACATAAGCCGGCTCATCGAAATGCAGGTAATGGTCCTGGTGGTTTTGCAGGTTCATGATATGCAGCTGTGTAAGGCCGCCTTTACGTTCGCCCAGCACCAGGTAGTTGCGGAACACCTCAAATTCTTCCAACAGCACATCGGCCCGGTGCGGCACCACCTCTTTCCAGTGATCTTTGGAGGTTTTATCCAGCGGGCATTCCATTAAACGGAAGTTTTGCGCATCCAGGTTGGTGCGGATGTAGAAACGGTCGTTCAACGGCTCAATATCATACAGCACATTTTTTTGCCGGGGCTGAAAAACGCGGAAGCCGCCTTCGGGCTTATCGGCATCCAGTATGCGGTATTCGGACGAGAGGGTGCTGGTAGCCGCGATCATGATAAACTGCCCGGACTTGCTGCGTTCCACCGCCACATCAAAGGTTTCATCCTTTTCCATATACTCCTGGTGGTCGGCGGCTGCATCCGTACCCAGCTTATGCCGCATAATGCGCTCTTCGCGCAGGGTTTCGGGGTGCTTACGGGTGTAAAAAAAAGTTTTGTTATCATTGGCCCAGGCTGCCTCTCCGTTGGTATCGGGAATAGTATCCGGGAGCATTTTACCGGTGGCCAGCTCTTTTACCAATATCGCATATTTGCGGCGGCTTACGGTATCTATACCAAAAGCAAGCAGCTGGTTGTCCGGACTTACGGAAAGGGCATTTACATGGCAGTAGGCATGGCCTTTGGCCAGGTCGTTCACGTTCAGCATTATCTCTTCCTCCGCTTCCAGGCTGCCTTTTTTGCGGCAGTAAATAGGGTATTCCTTACCGGTTTCATAGCGGGTATAATAGTAGTAGCCGTTTTTCAGGTAGGGCGCGCTGGCATCTGTTTCCATCACGCGGCCTTTCATTTCTTCATACAGGCTTTCCCGTAGCTTGGCCTCCGGCTGCATCACGGTGTCCAGGTAAGCATTTTCTGCCTGCAGGTAAGCAATTACCTTTGGATCATTGCGGTCGTTCATCCAGTAGTAATTGTCCGTGCGCGTATCTCCATGTATGGTAAGCGCCTTGGGGATTATGGGCGCTACCGGTGCTGTCACTTTCGTTTGTTCCGTCATATTATTCTTTTTCTCCTGGCAGCCCAAAAGGCTGATGCATAATAATGCAGTGAAACCTGGCGTGTGCTTCATATAGGCAGTGTATTAAACAATTTGCATGCCTTCCGGGTTCCAGTGAATGGCCTGCTTTTTAAAGTAGCTTTCATTGGTAAGCAGGGCGGGGCCGGCGGCACGCAGGCCAAAGGTAGCATCTTCCACCACTGCTTTGCCGGTACGCACGGCTTCAAAGAAATTCGCAAAATGATCCTGCCGGTCATCGTAACCCTCAGGGGCTGCATACTTGCTTTCTGACCGGTCGCCTTTACGCATAGACTCGGGGTATTTGGCATTGTACTGCTGCACAAAGGCCTCCTGCTGTGCTTTGGTAAAGGTGTTATAGGTGTCCCACCCGCCGTAGCCGGGCGCCTGGGGCAGCTTATGTTTTTTTATACGGAAATCGTTCCAGCCCATTTCCAGCATTCCTTCTGTGCCAATAAAGCGGCTATACTGCCCGCCACCGCCACCATCTGCAAAATTTACCCGCAGGGTGGTCTGGAAGGCCGGATGCTCTTTGGTTTCCGGGTAATCAAAAATGGCCACCACTACATCGGGCACGTCGCGGCCATCTTTCCACTCTACCAGGTTGCCGCTGGCAAATATACGGGAAGGGCCCAACGAGCCGGTTACAAAATGCAGGCCGGTAATGAGGTGCACGAACAGGTCGCCGGGAACGCCGGTGCCATAGGCCTGGTAGTTGCGCCAGCGGAAAAAGCGCACCGGATCAAAGGGCACTTTGGCGGTATCTTTCAGGAAAGTGTCAAAATCAATTGTTTGCGGGCTGGCATCCGGTGGTATGGAGTATTGCCAGGCGCCCAATGCATCGTGCCGGTCGTAGCAGGCTTCTACAATATTCAGCTGCCCTATATCCCCGGCCTGGTATCTTTTACGCGCTTCTATCATGGCTACGCTGCTTACCCGCTGGCTGCCCACCTGGAACACTTTGCCGGTGCGTTTTTGCGTAGCTATTACCTGGTGCCCTTCAGCTATTTGCTGCACCATAGGCTTTTCACAGTACACATGCTTACCATGCTCCATGGCGTAAATGGAAATGGTATCGTGCCAGTGATCGGGCGTGGCCACTATTACGGCGTCAATATCCTTACGGTTCAGCAGCTCGCGGTAGTCACGGGTGGTAAATACATTGGGGCCGTATACTTCCTTTATTTTCTGCAGGTGCCCGTCGTACAGGTCGGCGGCGCCCACAAACTCCACACCGGGCACCTTCAGCGCGGTTTCAACATCGCCAAAGCCCATAATGCCCATGCCCACGCAGGCCAGGCGGATTTTATCGTTAGCGGATATACGTTTCTGCGGCTGCAGTACATGTACGGTTTCGCGGCCGAGGGAAGCCAGGGGGCCGGCGCCCAATAAGGCAGCGGTGCTGCCCAGCTGCCGGAGGAATTTTCTGCGGGAGTGGTTAGACATAACGTTGTTGTTTAGACGTGGATAGATGTATAATAATAACGAAAAAAACGGAACTTCTGTAATGGTGCGGGAGGAGTGGTAAAAACAAAACAGGCTATCCCGTTCAGGAACAGCCTGTGTTTTATTTACCAGGTAGTCTTACTTATTTTTCATATGTAAACCCGGCCCGGATAAACTCGCGGTTCAGGCGGGCAATGTTGGTGAGGGAAATCTCTTTGGGACATTCCGCTTCACAGGCGCCGGTGTTGGTACAGCTGCCAAAGCCTTCCTTATCCATTTGGGCTACCATGTTCAGCGCGCGGGTGGTTCTTTCCGGCTCACCCTGCGGCAGCTGGGCCAGCTGGGACACCTTGGCAGATACAAACAGCATGGCAGATGAGTTCTTACATGCTGCCACGCAGGCGCCGCAACCAATACAGGCTGCTGCTGCAAACGCCGCATCGGCTTTATCCTTGGGAACGGGAATGGCGTTAGCGTCTACCGCGTTACCGGTATTTACAGATATATAACCCCCGGCTTCAATTATGCGGTCAAAAGCGCTGCGGTCTACCGTCAGGTCTTTCAGCACAGGGAAAGCGCCGGCTCTCCAGGGTTCTACGGTAATGGTGTCGCCATCTTTAAAGGCGCGCATATGCAGCTGGCAGGTAGTAGTACCGGCCCAGGGGCCATGCGCGCGGCCGTTGATATGCATGGAACACATACCGCAAATACCTTCACGGCAGTCATGGTCAAATGCTATCGGTTCTTTACCCTCATTGATCAGGCGTTCATTCAGCACGTCAAACATTTCCAGGAAGGACATTTCTGACGATATATCTTTTACCTGGTAAGTTTCAAACCCACCCTGATCATTTGTACTTTTTTGCCGCCACACTTTTAAGGTGAGGCCCATTGTATAATGTTCCATCTTCTTTGGACAATTATTTGATTATTTATAAGAACGTTGTGTAGGCTTGCACTCTTCAAATACCAGCGGTTCCTTATGCAGCTCATAGGCGCTGTCGCCTTTATATTCCCATGCGGCTACATAGCTGAACTCAGCATCGTTACGCAGTGCTTCACCTTCGTCTGTCTGTGACTCTTCACGGAAGTGCCCACCGCAGGACTCGCGGCGGTGCAGGGCATCTATGCACATCAGCTCACCCAGCTCCAGGAAGTCGGCCACGCGGCCTGCTTTTTCCAGCTCAGGGTTAAATTCATTGGCGGTGCCGGGTATGCGTACATCTTTCCAGAACTCCGCACGCAGGGCTTTGATCTCTTCTATGGCTTCTTTCAGGCCCTGCTCATTACGCGCCATGCCGCATTTATCCCACATGATCTTGCCCAGGCGTTTATGGAAATGGTCTACCGACTTAGTGCCTTTAATATCCATCAACCGGTTAATGGTAGCCTGTACATTCTTTTCCGCTTCCACAAAGGCCGGATGGTCTGTGGGAATAGCTTTGGTACGGATCTCATCGGCCAGGTAATTACCTATAGTGTAGGGTATTACAAAATAACCGTCGGCCAGGCCCTGCATAAGCGCAGACGCGCCCAGGCGGTTAGCGCCGTGGTCTGAGAAGTTAGCTTCGCCCAGGGCGTATAAACCAGGCACCGTGGTCATGAGCTCATAATCCACCCAAAGGCCGCCCATGGTGTAGTGTACGGCAGGGTAAATGCGCATGGGCACATCATACGGGTTTTCGCCGGTGATCTTGGCGTACATGTCAAACAGGTTGCCGTATTTTTCCGCCACCACTTCCTTACCCAGCTGGCGGATCTGCTCCGGGGTAGGATTATCCAGGCCACGTTTACCTGCTTCTACCTTGCCATATCTTTCGGTGCTGGCGGCAAAATCCAGGTACACGGCTTGTTTGGAGCTGCCTACGCCGTAGCCGGCATCGCAGCGTTCCTTAGCGGCACGGGAGGCCACATCGCGCGGCACCAGGTTACCAAAGGCGGGGTACCTTCTTTCGAGGTAGTAATCCCTTTCGTCTTCCGGTATATCGTTAGGCTTACGGGTATCGTTCTGTTTTTTGGGCACCCATATACGGCCGTCGTTACGCAGCGATTCTGACATCAGTGTTAATTTAGACTGATGATCCCCGGAAACAGGAATGCAGGTAGGGTGTATTTGCGTAAAGCAGGGATTGCCAAAGAAAGCGCCTTTTTTGGTGGCTTTCCATGCTGCGGTTGCGTTAGAGCCCATAGCGTTGGTAGACAGGTAGAACACGTTACCATAACCGCCGCTGCACAGCAGCACGGCATGGCCAAAGTGGCGTTCCAGCTGACCGGTAATCAGGTTGCGGGCAATAATACCGCGGGCCTTACCGTCTATTTTTACCAAATCCAGCATTTCGTGGCGGGTGTACATGGTTACATTGCCCAGGGCTACCTGTCGCTCTATTGCGGAGTAAGCGCCTAACAGCAGCTGCTGGCCGGTTTGGCCGGCGGCGTAAAATGTACGCTGTACCTGTGTACCGCCAAAGGAGCGGTTGCTCAGCAGGCCGCCGTACTCGCGGGCAAAGGGTACGCCCTGCGCCACGCACTGGTCTATAATGTTAGCGCTTACCTCTGCCAGGCGATGCACATTGGCTTCGCGGGAGCGGTAGTCGCCGCCTTTTACGGTATCATAAAACAAACGGAAAACCGAGTCACCATCGTTCTGGTAGTTCTTGGCAGCGTTAATACCACCCTGCGCAGCAATACTGTGCGCGCGGCGGGCGCTGTCCTGAAAGCAGAATGCTTTTACCTTATATCCGAGCTCACCTAAGGAAGCCGCTGCTGAGGCGCCTGCCAGGCCGGTGCCCACAACGATTATCTCCAGACTGCGCTTGTTGGTAGGGTTTACCAGCTTACAGTGTCCTTTATAATCTTCCCATTTACTATTTAACGGGCCGGCAGGAATTTTTGCATCCAACATAATATGTCAAGAATTTGAGAGTAAAGTCTGAATTATTTGAAAAATATTACCACCGGTATAGCAGCAAAACCAACAGGGATCAGGATGCCGAACAACCATACCCCAATGAATTTAATTAAGCCGTTGTATTTAACATGGTTTAAACCAAAGGTCTGGAATGCGCTTTTGAAACCATGCACCAGGTGAAATGACAGCCCTACCATGCCTATTACATACAGGGCTACCAGCCAGCCTTCTTTAAAGGCGTATTGCACTACGGAGTACAGGTCTTTTACCGGTTCGCCGGTAGGGTCGTAATTAATGGTAGGTAATGCGCCAAAGTGGAACTTCCACCAGAAATCGGCCAGGTGAATAATAAGGAAAATGAGCAGGATGCTGCCCATAATAGCCATTTGCCGGCTGAACCACGAAGAAGTTTGGTTACCCGGGTTCATGGTATATTTTACCGGACGGGCCTTGCGGTTACTGAAAGTGAGCTGCAGGGCAATAATAGCATGCAGCACTATCACGATCTTTAACCCCCAGGCAATGAACTGAATAAGGCTGTTGTGGCCCATGAAGGCGGCATAGCTGTTAAAGGCCTTACCTCCGTCGTTATACAACAGCTGTATGTTACCAGCCAGGTGTACTACAACGAAGCTGCAAAGGAAAAGACCGGTAGCGCCTACTAATAATTTCTTGCCAATAGAGGTATTGAAGAATTGTGACCACTTCATATAAAATACTGAGCTTCCTTATAAGTAATATGATAAAATTCCTAAATGTCGGGCAAATTTAACGCAGGAAAAGTTAAAACCAAATGATATTTCTCAGTTTATTCCAACCGCCGCATCATTACATTATCGATCATGTTATATAAATGCAGGGGCTGATAGGTTCTCCATTTGTCATTCTCAAGCAGGTGTACGTAATGGTCCAGGTGGGTTTTTAAAAATTCCTGTTTGGTTTGTTCG
>NZ_DASTRI010000234.1:0-9819 GCF_035761305.1 Chitinophaga sp.
GCGCGTTAGCCAGGCTGCTGTCGCTTACAGAAGAGCAAACCGCGCATGCAATTGGTATTGCAGGCAGCACCTTTAATACAACGGTTACTACCCGTGCTTCATACACGTATGAATGGAAAGGGTTTGCCTCTTCCCTGGTGGCGCTGGGCTGCACCAATATTGTTTTATTGGCTAAAGAAGGGGTAACAGGGCCTGTAACCTATTTTGAAGGGCCTATGGGATTTAAAGAGGAGTTTGCGATGGATCCGGTTTTTGATTGCGCATCAGGCGATTTTTCCCGTATAAAAAAGTGTATACTGAAAAGCTATAATGCTGAAGTGCATACCCAGCCGGCAATAGAGGCCATGCTGGAATTGCGCGGGCAATACGGTATACAACCTGCTGATGTGGAGGAAATATCGGCCACCACTTTTCTGACTGCTTTTCATATTGTGGGCGGCGGCAAGTATGGCAGCCGCAAAACAGTGCAAACAAAAGAACAGGCAGATCACAGTTTGCCCTACCTCCTGGCAGTAGCGCTGCTGGACGGGGAGGTAAAACCATCGCAGCTGCTGCCGGAACGTATTCGCCGTGCCGATGTGCAGGCGCTGCTTCAAAAGGTGCAGGTAAGCACGGCCCTTCCGGTAAAAACGCCGCGTAAAATAGTGGAAAAAATAGATCCTTACACCGTGCCTTACCCCGAAAAAATGGACACTAAAATATGCGTGAAGCTAAAAGACGGAAAGGAGCACTGTATTAAAAAAGAGGACTACAAAGGCTTTTATACCCGCCCCCTTAGCTGGGATGATGTGATTGCCAAATTCCACAGCCTGGGCGAAAGCAGCATGGAGGCGGATGCCCGCAACGAGATAATCCGTATTGTGCGGAACCTGGAGCATGAAGATGTTGGCAGCCTGGTAAATGCGCTGGCTGGCACCCCCATCCCGGTATAAGAGATGATGCCTGCTTATGAAAAAGGGCCGGTAGCTATTATGCTACCGGCCTTTTTACCTTTGTATAAACTACCAGGTGCCCCGCAACAATGATCGGTCATGCGTTTCCGGTTAGCTGTTTTAAATGCGATACAATAGTCTCATACGAGTGGCTGCCCGTTAGCAGCAGGCTTTTTTTATTGCTGCCTGTAACAAACAGCAGGGAGGGAAACCGTGTAATATTGCGATAGCGCACTTCCTGCAGATCGGCGCGGAAGGCGTTAATAGCAGCTTCGCCGGCTAATTCCGTTGCAAACTGTTCTGCATTAAAGCAACCGGGCTGCTCTGCCGCCAGCTCACCGGCAAGCGCCAGCAATACTTCCTTTTTCGCAATGTTTTTCCCCGCGGTCATTACCGCTGATCTTAATTTATACAGGTACAGCTCCTCCGCTGTTGCCGACTGCAGCCCTGCGCATTTAACCGCCACACAGGCAGGGTAGGAGGAAGCCGGCGGGTCGCTGAACCAGATACTGTCGTTCAGGGTAACGCCTGTGAGCTGCCTGGCCTGCATCCATACCGGTCCCATTTGAATGGGCCGGCTTACTGCATGCAGGGTATCATGGTAGCTTTTCCATTGCGATAACATGCCACCCATGCAGTTACGCCAGGCAATGCTGTTGCCGTACCCTTCCCTGAGCTTTTGTATCACCGGCTCAAATGCCCAGCTCCAGCAGCAAAGCGGATCGGTGTAGTACGTAACCTGCAATGGGGGAATTGCCTGTTTAACCTTATTTTTTCTTGTGGGAGCGTGTTGTTCCATTATGGCTTTTTGGTATTGTTTTCGATTCCTTCGCCTGCTGGCTCCAGGCCTGTACGCCAATAGGGGTGGCCATATTCACTTCTTCGCTGCGCTGCATGCTCATGCCGTGATCAATCTCGTCTACGCCCTGTAAAGTCCTGGCAGTGCCTGCCGGTTCTACATTCAACAGGCCATTTGTTTCCAGCACATACTGTATGGGATCATCAACGAACTGCCAGGTTTCTCCCATCTGGGTAGATTCACCTTCATTCCACGGGCCGCGTATATCGGCTCCGCTGGACATGTTGAAGTATAAATTACTGTAGCGCGGGTCTGATTGCAGCACGCCCGGCGGAAAGTTCGGCTGTATTGATTCCAGCGCTGCTTCAAACATCTGGAAGTGGGCCACCTCTCTTGTCATTAAGAAGCTGAGGGTTTCCTTCACAAAAGGATCGTCGGTAAACTGCATCAGGTATTCATACGTGATTTTTGCGCGCGATTCTGCCGCAATATCGGAACGCAGGTCAACGGTCAGGTCGCCGTTGCAATCGCCGTTAATATAGGCCGCTGACCACGGAACGCCCTGGCTGTTGGTATATGCCGGGCCGCCGCCGGAAGATACCAGGAATTGCGGCGCCATGATGGCCTGGTGTATGAAATCTTCCTTGGCCTGCCTGCCGTTCAGCAGCTGCATGATCTCTGATTCGTCAGCCGCTTTTTTCAGGTCGCCGTTAATGCCTTGCAGCAGCATCTGTATGGTGGCGCCTACTATTTCCAGGTGGCTGAATTCTTCAGTGGCAATATCCATCAGCAAATCGTACTTGTCCGGGAAAGGGTTTCTTGCGGCAAATGCCTGCCCGAAATACCGCAGTGCAGCAGCCAGCTCGCCGTTGGCCCCGCCGAATTGTTCCAGCAGCAACGTAGCAAAGTTGGGATCTGGTTTTGACACTCTTGCATTGAACTGGAGTTCTTTCACGTGGTAAAACATAGAAAAAATTTTAGGTTAAAAATGAGGTCCGGAAATAATGAGCAAATAATAAACCAGCGACGCGGTTTGCCAGGCGGAATGGCTGCTTACGTAGAGAGGCTAAAGCACTGGAACAGCCGGAGTTACTGTTGAGTTCTATTAAATGAGTAATGCATTACCCAGGCAGGAGCATAATGAGTGTATAAATGACAAATATTGCGGATTTAGCTTTTTTTGATAGTTTTATAGTACTTAAAACACGTGTATGAAGGGGTGGAGGCACAGGATCGCCTTTTTATTGCTATGCATCGCAACAGTGAACCGCCTGTCCGCAGCCAGCTATCCCATTAAATACCTGGGTATAGAGGACGGCCTGTCCAACAATGCAGTTACCAACATTTACCAGGACGATAAAGGTTTCCTGTGGTTTGGCACGTATGACGGGTTAAACCGGTATGATGGCTACAAATTTAAAATTTACAGGAATAAGATAGGGGACAGCACTTCCCTGATGGATAATGGCATTTATACTATTGAAGGCGATCTGCACCATAAATTATGGATAGGCGGCCGTAAAGGCGTGAGCGTTTTTGACCCTGTAAATGAAAAGTTTTCCATTGCGCGCTACCTGCCGGCAGGCAGCAGTATGGCCAGGGCTGTAAGCGGCAACATACACATCATTAAAGCCGGTAAACAAGGCATTATCCTCATTGGCTCCGAAAGCAACGGCCTGCTACTGTTTGAAGGCGATATGCAAACCGGCCGCCAGGTGCCCCTGCACGATGGCCCGCAGGTGACGACTGCCTATGAAGTAACCGCGGTTGATTATGAGCCGGGAGGCCGTTATGCCTGGGTATTTGTACAGGGCAAAGGTTTGTGCCGGTATAATGTTGTTAATAAAACCCTGCAGGTAGTAAACAAAGATATAAACAAAGGGAACTGCCTGAAAGCAGATCCCCAAGGGCCGCTGTGGCTGGGCACGGATAACGGGCTTTTCCGGTACGACCAGCGCTCCAATACCTATTCCGCCAACTATATAAAGGAAAGCAGCAAGATCGTTAACCTGTGCATGGATAAGCAGGGCGTGCTGTGGATTGCATCGGACGGCAATGGCATGTTTGTGCTGCGCACGCCCGGGCAGCAGGCCACGCCTTTTCCCGCGCCCGGCAGCAAGCAGCAGCTGAGCAGCAACGCGGTATATTCCATATATGAAGACCGCGAAGGCCGCAAATGGATCGGCACACTGCGCGGCGGCATTAACATCATTGAGCCCAGGCCGCATCTTTTTGAGCTGTACGCTTTTAATGACGACAGCATTTTCGGCTCTATCAACAATTTCATTTTTTCATTTTGTGAAGATGAAGGAAATATCTGGATAGGAACAGACGGCGGCGGGCTAAAATACTGGAACCGCGAGCACAACACCTATACCAGGTACACCCGCAATCCTGCAGTTAAAGGCGCGCTTAGCAGCAATTTCATCACGTCTATCATACGCGATGCAGGAGGCGACATCTGGCTGTCTACCTGGTTCAGGGGCGTAAACCGTTACAACAGGTCAACCGGCGCCTTTGAGCACTTTTCCTGTTTTAACCCCTTTACCGGCGTGGAGGAAAATAATGTATGGCTGGTGTATGAAGATGCGCAAAAAACCCTTTGGGCCAGCACTACCAATAACGGTACTTTGTACACTTTTAACCGGGCTAAAGGAAAATTTGAAATATTTGACCGCGGCATTGTAAATATCCAGTGCCTGGCCGAAGACAGCAAAGGCAATTTATGGGGCGGTAACTATACGCAGCTGATCCGGATTGACAGGACCCGTAAACAACATAAGGTATATAACATCGGCTATACCATCCGCGCCATACATGAGGATAAGCGGGGGAATTTCTGGCTGGGCACAGATGGCGGCGGCCTGCTGCTGTTTAACACCCGTACCGGTTCCTTTACTGCTTTTACGGATGCAGACGGGCTGCCGAATAATTCTATTCTCCGCGTGCTGGAAGATGATAACGGCAACCTTTGGCTCAGCACCTACAACGGGCTTTCACGCTTTGATCCTCAAAAAAAAGTGTTCAGGAATTTCTCGCAGTCCGATGGGCTGCAGAGCAACCAGTTCACTTACAATGCAGCCTTGAAGCTGAAATCCGGCGAATTTATGTTCGGCGGTATCAAAGGCTTCAACATCTTTCACCCGGATAGTGTGTACCAGCAAACAACAACGCCCCCCCTGCTGCTCACCGGCGTTAAAATAAACAATGTTCCCGTGGAGCAGCATGATGTGCAGGCGCTGAAGATACCATACGACAAAGCAATCATTTCTTTTGATTTTGTTGCTTTGGAATATTCTTCGCCCGATAAGATCAGCTATGCTTATTACCTGGAGGGGTGGGACAAGGGCTGGAATTACGTGGGAGAAGCACGCACCGCCAATTATACCCGTTTACAGGAAGGTAATTATGTTTTTAAAATAAAGGCCACCAATGCCGACGGGAAATGGGGCCGCGAAGTGCGCACAGTAAGCATTACGGTGCTGCCGCCCTGGTACCGCACCTGGTGGGCCCGTATGCTGTATATTACTTTTATAGGAGCCGGCATCTGGTTTTTTATACAGTACAGGTCGCGGCAGGAACGCCTGCAATATGAAATTAAGCTGGCGCATCTTGAAAATGAAAAAGAAAAAGAGATCAACGAACGGAAGCTGTCTTTCTTCACAAACATATCCCATGAGTTCAGAACGCCCCTTACCCTCATTATTAACCCACTGAAGGAGTTCATACAAAACCAGGAACGCGGCGGGCATAACGAGCCGCTGGGCGTGGTGTACCGCAACGCCAGGCGCCTGCTAAGCCTTGTGGACCAGCTGTTGCTTTTCCGCACTGCAGATACCCGGGGCGATCAGCTGAAGATTACCCGGCTGAATGTGGTGGAGCTGTGCAATGAGGTGTACCTGTGCTTTTCACAGCAGGCAAAAGCAAGGCGCATGCAATACCATTTCCGTTGCAGCCAGGAGCAGATAATGCTGTATGCAGATTATGAAAAGCTTGAAATAGCCCTGTTTAACCTGTTATCCAATGCATTTAAATTTACGCCCGATGAAGGCAGCATTCTGCTGGAGCTGCAGGAAACGGAAAACGAAGTAACCCTGCTTATTAAAGATAACGGCTGCGGCATACCGGCTGATATGGGCAACCGGATCTTTGATAAGTTCCAGCGGGCAGGCGGCAGGCAGGAACAGTTGCAAACCGGCTTTGGCATTGGGCTTTACCTGGTAAAGCATTTTATTGAAAGCCATAAGGGCGCCATTACCTACAGCAGCCCTGCCAATGAAGGCACTGCCTTTTTTATCCGGCTCCGGAAAGGGAAAGCGCACCTGGCCGGCGCCGACCTGGCGCCTGACACCCCTGCCAGGTCAGGCATACTGCATGAGCTGGCAGATGGCACGGACCTCACAGTAAATAAAGAAAATAAACGCGCCCATAGCCCGCTTAAGCAGGTAGCGGAGCTGGTAACCGAAAAACGGTCTATCCTGCTCATCGACGACAATGCGGAAATACTGGAGTACCTGCGGCAGATGTTTGCAGACCGGTTCATTATTTACGAAGCCGGTAACGGCGATGAAGGCTTTGCCCTGGTGGAAAAGCACATGCCGGACCTGGTTATCAGCGATATCCAGATGGAAGGCATGAACGGGGTGGAGCTGTGTACCCGTATCAAACAAACAGAAACCCTGAGCCATATACCGGTGATCCTGCTCACTTCCGCTTCTGCTGCCGACGTGAAAATAAAGGGCCTGGAGGAGGGAGCGGACGATTATATCACCAAGCCGTTTGATAAGGAGCTGCTGCTGGTAAAGGTGGATAATATAATAAAGAACCGCCACCTGCTGCGCCAGTACTTCCTGGACAGCATTACGTTAAAGCATACCAGCATACGCGTACCGGCCGACTACCGCGATTTTCTGAACCAGTGCATCCGGATCGTGGAGGCGAACCTGGATAATGAGGACTTTTCTATTAAAACATTCACCCAGGCCATTGGCATGAGCCATTCCAGCCTGTATAAAAAGGTGAAGTCCATGTCGGGCCAAACCATTAACGCCTTTATCCGTTCCATCCGTTTAAGAAAAGCAGCGGTGCTGATGCTGAAGGAAAATTATACCATTAACCAGGCAGCCCAGCAGGTAGGTATCGGCGACATCCGGTACTTCCGCGAGCAGTTTTTTAAGCTGTTTGGCATGAACCCTTCGGAATATGTGAAAAAATACCGCCCTTCTTTTAACGGGGACCTGAACGTGATCAAAATATGATTTTACCCCCTGTTTTAAATGATTTACCCCCTGTTTGCCCGCGTCTTTACCCCCTAATTTGCGTGTCATAAACTGAGTACAAAAAGTTCAAGACCAGCTATTTATTCATTTAAACAGGTTCTCGTTATGAAACGATTATTCAAAATCCTAACTGGAGTTGAACCGTTAGGAAATTCCATCCGGCCATTGAAAAAATCAAGCTGTCACCGGGTGAAAAAAAGATCCCTATCCATTTTTCTTTTCCTTTTGCCTGCTATTACCCTTTTGGCGCAGCAACCTAAAATCACCGGCAAGGTGGTTTCCGGAGGTGAGCCGGTGCCCGGGGTAACCGTGCGGGTAAAAAACACCGCCCAGGGAACCACTACGGATAACGCCGGCCAGTTTTCCCTGCCGGCAGGAATTGGAGATACCCTGGTGTTCAACCACCTGGCCTATGTTACGCAGGAAATACCGGTAAAAAGCAATGCGCCCCTGTCCGTTTCACTGGCAGCTACCACCCAGAATGTGAATGAAGTGGTGGTGGTAGGCTACGGCACACAGAAAAAAGCCACCCTTACCGGCTCGCTTTCTGTTATCAAAGGGGCGGAGATCGTAAAAAGCCCGCAGCCTAACCTGTCCAACTCCCTGGCCGGCCGGTTTTCGGGCCTGATTGCCAACAACCGTTCGGGAGAGCCGGGCTACGACGCTTCCAACATATATATCCGCGGGCTGGCTACCACCGGTAATAATGATGTGCTGGTGGTGGTAGACGGGGTGCCGGGCCAGATAGGCGGCCTGCAAAGGCTGGACCCGAATGATATTGAAAGCATGACCGTGCTGAAAGACGCTTCTGCCGCCATATACGGCAGCCGTGCAGCCAACGGGGTAATATTAATTACCACCAAGCGGGGTAAAACCGGTAAGCCGGTGATCAGCTACAGCTTTAACCAGGGTTTTTCGTCGCCTACCCGCCTGCCCAAAATGGCGGATGCGCCTACCTATGCAACGCTCATGAACGAGATACAGTATTATACCAATCCCGCCGGCGGCTTAAACCAGTTTTATACGGCAGAACAGATACAAAAGTTCGGGGACGGCTCCGACCCGCTGAACTACCCGAACACCGACTGGCAAAAAGCAACGCTGCGGAAAGTGGCGCTGCAAAGCCAGCATAGCCTGTCGGTAACCGGGGGCACGGAAAATGTGAAGTATTACGTGTCACTGGGCATGATAGGGCAGCAGGGCATTTATAAGCACAGCGCCACCCAGTACGATCAATACAACTTCCGGTCAAATATAGACGCGAATATCACCAAACGCCTGCGCGTAGGATTTTATTTATCCGGCAGGGAAGAGGACCGTACCTATCCGCAAACAAGCGCCGGTAATATCTTCCGCTCTATTTACCGCGCTTATCCCACGGTAGCGGCCATCTACCCGAACGGGCTGCCTACCGGCGGCATAGAAAATAACAACCCCGTGCTGCAGGTAACGGACATAGGCGGTACCGATAAAAATCCCACCCAGGTATTCAATGGCATCCTGAAAGGCGCCTACGACATACCGGGTATTGAAGGCCTTACGCTCGACGGCTTTTTCTCCATAGATAAATCCTGGAGCTCCGATAAATCATTCAGCATACCTTACCCGGTATACAGCTACGATGCCGCCAACAATACATACAACAAAGTAGTGGTAGGCGGCTCTGCGGGCCTGGCATCCCTGTCCCAGCACCAGCAGAACCAGTCGCTCATTACCTCTAACATCAAACTGAATTTTACCCGGCAGTTCGGTAAACATCATGTAGATGCATTTGTGGCGTATGAGCAAAGCAAAACCGTGATGGATAGTTTGGCCGCATCCCGGTTAAACTTCCCTTCCTCACAGCTGCCGGAGCTTTCACAGGGCGGGTCTGCTTCTACCGATAAAGACAACGCCGGCAAAAGCTACCAGTTTACCCGCAAAAGCTACATTGCACGACTGGCTTATAACTATGAAGAAAAATATTTGCTGGAAGGCCAGGCGCGTATAGATGGTTCTTCCACTTTCCCGCCAGGTAAGCAATACGGCTTTTTTCCATCCATATCCGCCGGCTGGCGTATTTCCCGCGAAAGCTGGTTCCAGCCGGTAACCTTTATTAATGACCTGAAGCTGCGCGGCTCTTACGGTACACTGGGTAATGATAACGTAGGGCTGTTCCAGTACTTTGATAACTATAGCTTCAGCAACCAGTACGTGGTAGGTTCCAACATCCACCCTGGTATAGATATTACCAAGCTGGCCAATCCCAATATCACCTGGGAAACCGCCCGTAAGATGGACTTAGGTATCAACGCCATTTTCCTGCAGCATTTTTCGCTGGAGTTCATTTACTTCCAGCAAAAACGTTCCAACATTCTTACACAGCGGAATGCCTCTATTTCGCAGGTATCTGGTATTGTGAATCCCTTTGGCAGCGACCCGCTGGTGCCTTCCGAAAACATCGGGAAGGTGAACAGCAACGGTATAGAAGCCACGCTGGGCTATGATAATTCCACCGGCAGCGGCCTGCACTATCATGTAAGCGGCAACTTTACCCTGGCCAAAAGCAAGATCATTTTCATTGACGAAGCTTCCGGCGCATTGGACTACCAGCGCCAGACTGGCCGGCCGCTGAATACTTACCTGCTGTATAATGCGATTGGTATTTTCAGAACACAGGCCGACCTGGATAAATATCCTCACCTGGCCGGCGCGCAGCTGGGAGATCTCATTTACCAGGATTACAACGGCGATAAGCAAATCACTGCCGATGATGCCACCCGCACAAAATATGGCAACATTCCTGAGATCACCTATGGCGTGGTATTAG
>NZ_DASTRI010000235.1:0-36296 GCF_035761305.1 Chitinophaga sp.
GGAATGGCACCTTTAGGAAAAAGATTTAAGAGGATGTACCCCAGACGGGAATCGAACCCGTACGGGCATTTCTGCCCACAGGATTTTAAGTCCTGCGCGTCTACCTGTTCCGCCACCAGGGTATCAAAGACTGAATGTAAAAAAAAATCCAAACACAAGGTTTGGATCTCTATGAGCGGAAGACCGGGCTCGAACCGGCCACCCCGACCTTGGCAAGGTCGTGCTCTACCAAATGAGCTACTTCCGCATAGTTTTTTAAGAGCTATTTTTTCGTTGGGATTGCAAAGATAGTTATTCTTTAGAATTTGCCAACTTTTTCTGCCGGCAAGGCATAAAAAATTGCAGCTACTCACGCAATCTTTACAAGGAAGCCCTTTGATGCTTCGGCTTCTCCTGTAACTCCACAACAAACCTTAAGCTCTTTAATGTACCCCGCAGCCAGTCCTTGTAAATAATTAGCCTTATACCACAGCCTTCCCCCAAAAAAATACCCCCGGAGGCAAGCGCCGGAGGTATCTCTTTACCTAAACCCTATGAAAATTTATAAACCTATCGAAGATCCTATAAACCGAAGGCATATGCCACCCGCAGTCCCAGCACATTATTGGAAGAACCGCCGTCGGCAAACTTGCTGTAGCCTTCAAACTTGATACCGGCATCCAGGTAGCTGCCATTGCCTAAATGAAACAGGTAGCCCACCTGCGGTGAATATGCAAAGGCCGCGGATTTATCTGCCAGCACATCGCTTTTGTTCGCTACAAAAACAGCGCCTGCCTGCGCCTGCACGTAAAAGTTGCTTACCGGGTAATACTTCAAACCGGCTTTTACGGGTATCAGCTGCAGGTCTTTCGGTGAAAAGCCGGCAATGTCTTTGGCAAAGTAGTTGGCATAACCGGCATTTACGGTTACATACAGGTCCCTTTTAAGGATAGCAAAATCGCCCTGTACAGCACCACCGATAGACCAGTCATAACCGTCTTTGAAATCGCCCAGGGGTAAATTGGCTTCAGGGCCTACGCTTAAAAGAATGGCCGGTCTTTCAGCGGGAGCTTTTTTGCCGGCATCCTGTGCTTTGGAAGAAAGGGTTAACCCTGTTAACAGGAGCAGTCCCATAATGCCTGTCTTGATTGTCTTTTTCATCTTCTGTTGATTTTAATACTTACGAAACGTATATCGTTGATTGTTCGATAGCACAAAATTAGCGCAGCCCTGTACACCGCACAATGCCAATAAGGAGGATAATAGAACCAATTTTCCGGCTTGGCTTCAATTGCATACTTTTAAAAGCCCGGGCATTGTAGGGTAGCGCACGGATTTTACATACCGGTTAATACTTATTACCCGCAGTGCCGGTGAGGTACCAGGTGCGCCGGCGGGGGCATTACTGATAAGTTCCGCCCGTATTGCAATATTACCCGGATCAGCAGTAATTGTTTGTTTACCGGCAACATGCTTTTGCATACCGGCAAATACCGTGTCATCAGCAGGCCTTATTGATACGGTAGTGGCCGCTTTGGCTGCTGCCCCGGATGTTTCGTTAGTAACGATCTGCATTTCGTATTCCGCAAGCGCCCATTCCTGCATATAGCTCCTGTATTGCTGTACCAGTTTTGCCTGCACTGCAGCTGCTTCCATACCTGTTTTGAGCAGGTTTATGGCCATGCCGGTCATGGCCCGGTATACCTGCACTTTACGCTGCTGTTTTTCAAACACCCGGTAAATGCGGGATGCCATATGCGATGCCTGCGCCAGCCACTCCGCGTATTGCATTGTACGCCGGAAAGCAGGGGAGCGTTTTACCCGGCGGCGGCTTAATGAGCTTTTTGCACGTACTAAATATTTGCCGTTCATTTGGTAGTAACAGCGGTTGTTGATGGTGCCCGTAATAAAATGAGGGCCTGCCTGTTTTCCCATAAAAAGAGTTTTGGTGATTGATACGGCAAATGTATCTGCGGTATAAAAGCTACCCAAACAAAGTGAGCGTTTTGATTACTTTTGATCACTTTTGGTTGTTTTTGACCGGAATGGTCAAAAATGATGATTTTGGTCTGTGCACATCCCTGCTGCAACAGCACCGGTGAACGCTTGCCGCCCGGATGCATCCCGGGATAAAAGCGTTCTTACATGGGGGTAAAAGCGTTCCCCATTCCCGCGCAACCCGTGCGCTATGCTTCACAGCTTCCCGCTGCACCTTAGCCTACATTGGTACAGCACCTCCCTATGCCCATCCATACATCTACTCATCCCTCCATCATCCCCCTAACATCTGCACATCTGCATATCTGCACATCCGCACATCTACCCCTCTCCCCATCCATCCGCTCAACATCTGCACACCTGCATATCCGCACATCTGCACATCTTCAAATGCGCCGTCGGATTTACGCCTGCAAAATGTTTGAAAAAACGGCTGAAGTGCGAGCTGGTATCAAAGTTCAGCTGCTCTGCGATCTCCTTAATACTGTAAGCGGTGGTATGCAGCAAATACAGCGCTTCCCGGTACACCCGCTGGTGAATAATGGTCAGCGCATTTTCGCCCGTGGCATGTTTCACCTGCTCGCTCAAATGTTTGGCCGATACATGCAGCAGATCGGCATACTGCTGTACGGTGCGCACCGTCAAAAAGTGGGTTTCCACCAGCTGTTTGAAAGCCGCTACCAACTGCAGGGAACGGCCGGCAGGCTTTACAGGCCGCTGCAGCGATCTTTCATGCGCGCGGTTGATCTCGTACAGCAGCTCTACCAGCAGCAGCCGCACCATCTGCAAAAAATAAGCAGGCGCCTCCCGGTACTCCCGTTCAATCTTAATAAAGAGGTCGCGGATAGCATTAAACTCCTGCTCGTCCAGGTGGTAAATAGGCGGGTAATCGGGCGATAATTCCAGCAAATGCGCCAGTATCTGCTCCTTAATAAAAGAATAGGCTAAAAATTCCTGCCTGAAAAGGATCATGTATAACAGCAGGTCGTCGGAAGCGCTTTCAAAAGCATGCAGGTCGCGGGGAGAAACAATGTGTATGGATTGCGGCATCACCTCAAACGTATGATGCCCGATGGTTTTTACGCCATGCCCCCGCAGGCACAGCACCAGCGCATAGTGGTCCGTTTTTACCGGCGGGCCGTTGTGAAGGCGGCCTTCGTTGCTCAGTATTGCAAAATCACCTGCCTGCAGGTCCGAGTATTTTTCAATACCGAAATTTTGCGGGGGCTGTCCGGCTAAATAGTGCCGGACTGTAGTGGAAATATCCAGTCTGACTGCATCCTTGCTCATGGTCCTTAATTCCTTATCTTTTGTATTTATCTTATCCGGTGCTAAACAGTGCAAATTTAAGTAACTTTAAGATTGCAGGCACGAACATGTATATACAGCATGTTTTCCCACCCTTTAAATCAACAATTTACCCGATGAACCAGGTTACCGTAGAATGGCTTCAGACCATAGACGCTATTAAGGAAGTTCCCGCAGCGCAGCTGCAATGGATGATAGACAACAGCAAGCACCATGTAATACCCGCAGGCGATTTCCTGTTTAAGGCAGAAACGCCTATATGGGGCACACACTTCATTATAACGGGCCGCATACGGGTGTACCGCCTGCAGAACAATGAAGTGCGGGAGCTGGCAGTATGGCCGCCCAGGTCCATTGCCGGGTACCTGCCTTTTTCAAGAGGTAAGGTGGCTGCCGCCTTTGGCGAAGCCCTGGAAGACACCCAGGTCATGAGCCTGCCCATTGAAAAATCGCCCGAGCTGATACGCAATCACTTTGAGCTTACACAGTCGCTGGTGCACATGATGACGGACCGCGTGCGGGAATTTACCTCCTTCCAGCAGCAGAACGAGAAAATGATGGCCCTGGGCAAGCTCTCCGCCGGCCTTGCGCATGAGCTTAATAACCCTGCTGCCGCCATTGTACGCAGCGCCGAGTCCTTAAAAAAACACCTGCAGCTGGAGCCCGACACTTTCCGGGAGGTAATGGCCATACAGGCTACGCCGGAGCAGGTAGATGCGATCAGCGCGCTGTTGTTCTCCATCCTGCACGAAACAGCAAAGCCGGTGCTCTCCCTCATGGAACGTTCCGACCGGGAAGATGAGCTGCTCGACTGGCTGGATGATCATCACGTTGCCAACAGCGCGGAGGTGGCGGAGAACATGGTGGAGTTTGGCTTTACCATTTCCCACCTGGAAGCGTTTAAAGCGCATGTACGGGAAAAAGACATCTCGCCCGTGTTCAACTGGATCAACGGCAGCCTGGTAAAGGAAAGAATGGTGCAGGATATTGAAGAAGCCTCCAAACGCATTGCCACCCTGGTAGGCTCCATAAAAGTGTTTACGCACATGGACCAGGGACATGATAAGCAGCTTACCGATATTCACAACGGCATCCGCAATACCTTGGTAATCTTACAGCACCGCCTGCGCAAAGGCAACGTAGAGCTGATAGAGCATTTTGATGAAACCCTGCCTAAAATAAAAGCCCTTATCGGGGAAATGAACCAGGTATGGACCAACCTCATTGATAATGCCCTGGATGCCATGGAGCCGGCAAAAAAAGGCGTGCTGGAAATACAAACTTCGCAGGACCGCCATTGCGTGCATGTGTCTGTTATAGACAATGGCCCCGGCATACCGGAAACGATCAGGAGCCGCATCTTTGATCCCTTTTTTACCACCAAAGGCATCGGCAAAGGCACCGGCATGGGACTGGACATTGTGATGCAGATCGTGCGCCAGCACAAAGGCAATGTAAATGTTACTTCGCAGCCGGGGCGCACAGAGTTTAAGGTGTCGTTGCCCATACAAGGGTAATCATCCCTTTAAATTGTATATTTAAACCCACGGAGATAATGTCAACTCTCACGTTTGAACACACATGGAACAACCGTTAATTTTCTGTATTGATGAT
Organism: Chitinophaga sp.; assembly: GCF_035761305.1. Lineage (GTDB taxonomy): Bacteria > Bacteroidota > Bacteroidia > Chitinophagales > Chitinophagaceae > Chitinophaga. The sequence goes on from NZ_DASTRI010000235.1 coordinate 4,900, forward strand.
GATGCGCAGGTGCTGCGCGCAATTGTGCGGGATCTTAAAACCCAGTATCGTAAAGAGTACAAGATCATAAGCACCACTGAAGTGAATGAAGCGCTGGACAGTTTACTTGAGCTGAAGAACCGTGGTGAAACCATTGCCATGTTCATCTCCGACCAACGCATGCCGGTAATGGAAGGGGTAGACTTCCTGGAAAAGGCCATGCAGTTTTATCCCGAAGCCCGCCGGGTGCTCTTAACAGCTTATTCAGATACCGATGCCGCTATTAAAGCCATTAATTCCGTACAGCTGGATTATTACCTCGTAAAGCCCTGGGGGCCGCCGGAGGAGAAATTATACCCGGTGATAGATGAGCTGCTGGACGACTGGCAGCATATGTACCACCCGGATTTTAAAGGCATCAAGGTAGTAGGCTACCAGTTTTCCCAGCAATCACATGCTGTAAAGGATTTCCTGGCCGGCAACCTCATACCGTACCAGTGGCTGGATGTACAAAGCGTTGAAGAGGCAGGCCGCCTGCTGCAGCTGAACAACCTTACCACCAAAGATCTGCCTGTGGTGTTCTTTGAAGATGGTACCTGCCTGGTAAAACCCGCCATTATGGAAATTGCAGGTAAGGTGGGCCTTAACCCGCAGGTAAAACATGATGTGTATGATGTGGTGATCATTGGTGCAGGCCCTGCAGGCCTGGCTGCTGGGGTGTATGGCGCATCGGAAGGATTAAAAACATTGCTGATAGAAAGACGTGCGCCCGGAGGGCAGGCCGGTACCAGCTCCCGCATTGAAAACTACCTTGGTTTCCCCACGGGGTTAAGCGGGGCGGAGCTTACCCGCCGCGCTATTGCACAAGCCACCCGTTTGGGCACGGAGTTTATTACCCCGCAGTCTGTAAAAGACATTCAGCAAAAGGATGGTTATAACAAGATCATCCTGGAAAACGATACGGTGATCAATACCCGCAGTGTGATCATTACCACGGGCGTAGATTACCGCAAGCTGGATACCAAAGGAGTAGACCAGTTCACCGGCGCCGGCATTTATTACGGCGCTGCCATGACAGAAGCCACGGCCTGCAAAGACAAGGAAGTATATATTGTAGGCGGCGGCAACTCCGCCGGCCAGGCCGCCATGTACCTGTCGAAGTTTGCGAAGAACGTGTATATCCTTATCCGCAAGGATGATCTGACCAGCACCATGTCGGCCTACCTGATAGAGCAGATCAAAGGCGCCGACAACATTCATGTACGCCCGCGTTCGGAGATAGTGGAAGCAAAGGGCACCGACAGGCTGGAGCAGCTGGTGATAAAGAATATAGATACAAACGAAACCGTTACGGAAAACGCCGAAGCCCTTTATATTTTTATAGGCGCCAAACCTTTCACGGATTGGATAGCGCTGAACATTATCAAAGATGAAAAAGGCTTTATAGAAACCGGCCGTGAGCTGAAGAAGTACAGTGAGTTTGGCAGGATATGGAAACAGCAGCGCGATCCTTACCTCCTGGAAACCAGCTGCCCGGGCGTTTTTGCCGCCGGCGACGTACGCGCCAGCGCCATGAACCGTGTAGCCGCCGCCGTAGGAGAGGGATCTATGGCCATTAGCTTTGTACATAAATACCTGGCAGAAGTAAAGTAGAGAGCTTTTAACCACTTACATCATTTAATTCAATAGCTATGTCACAAACAGGACTTTGCAAGCACCTTGAAAGCATAGAAGAAATTAAAGCCGCGGAAAAATATGAATGCGCCGAATGCGTAAAGCACGGCGGCAGGTGGGTGCACCTGCGCACCTGCCAAACCTGCGGCGTTACCCTTTGCTGTAACGACTCTCCCGCGCAGCACATGAACCAGCACCAGCATGACACCGGCCACCCCGTTATATCATCCGCAGAACCCGGCGAAAGATGGCTATGGTGCTATAAGGACGATGTATTTGCGGAATATTAGCCGTCACAGCATAAAAAAAGGCCGTTCCACTGTCTTACCAGGGAACGGCCTTTTATTTTACTGCTCGTTACAAAAATTAGTGCGAAGTACTGATAACAGTGGTGGTAGGCGTTGTGTGCAGCGCCTGCCGGTCTTTACGGCCTGTTAACACAGTGTTTTCAGTTACATGTGCAATGGTTCTTTTGTGCATAGCCAGTTTTTCATGGCTCTGTTTATCCCAGTTGGCTAATGCTTCCAGGGAGAACTTGGTTTGCTGAGATTTTACACTCATTGGTTTAGATTTTTTAGGTGAACAAAAATGCCTACTCTGTTAAAGGTGTTTCGGCTACCCCTTGTTGTATATTGGCCAAATACAATTAATAGTGAATAATGAACAATTAATAATTAAGGCCGCGGCTAACAGCTCCGGCAATCCACTGTTTGCTTCTTTCATATCCCGCCAGGAAATCATACAACGCCATTTCATAAAGCCGCGGCTCGCTGCTCATAATGCGGTTAATCATCATGTGCACATAGCTGCCCAGCAGGGAGTGCCATTCTGTGGTAAGCCGCCCCTGCCTGCGTATAGCCAGCAGCTCTTCTGCTAAAGGCTTTATCAGCGTGCTGCGCTGCTCCAGCAGCTGCAGCACGGGGTAAAACCGGTTGGCGGCTGTAATGTCGCCCATAATTTCATGAATATAGCCGGCATGCTGCTCATACCGCCGGTTCAGCTCCTGCCGCATGGGTTTATCCTGCTGCATTTCCCTTGCAAAAGCAGCTTTCTGCTGTTGTATAAAAACTTTTTTCTCCGCAGCATCCAGCTGCATATCATCCAGCAGGCTATCCATGGCTTTTAAGGCCCACAGCCATTTTATCTGCTCCTGTTCATCGCCGCTCAGCATAGCCAGCAGCTCCAGCGTGGCCTGGCTGTCATAAAAGAACAGGGTTTCGGAAAGCGCCATGGTAGCGGAGCCGCCGTATCTTTCCAGTTCCCGCTTATAGGTGTCCAGCCTGGTTTTCCATACCAGGTGCGATGCCTGTAAAGGCGCCAGCGCCCGGGCCAGCAGGCCGATAGCCTTGCCAATATGCCGGGTATCGGTAAGATGAAAGCGTACCCGCAAATGAAAGTCGGGGTCCAGGTAGCGGATAAAGAACCATTGGTCAGTAATGCCGTCGTTCATGAGGGTTTGCACTGCCGGCCGCAGCTGCTCCGTTAACAGCTGGTCGGCCAGCGCCGGCCCGCAATATAGCTTATAGTACAGCCATTCCGATCCCACGGGAAAGGAGCGGCGGATGCCTGGGGCAATAATCCCTTGTACCGGCTCACGTACGGGGCTATACGTAGTTGTGGTTTTTATCATGGGCGCTACGCATTGCTGTATGTATTTGCCGTTGCCGGTTAGAAATTCTTTCAGGGTAAAGGAGGCGCGTTGTTTTACGGTGCGCAGCCAGGCCTGTACGGTGTACAGGTTGTCCAGGTCTACCAGCAGCTCATGGTCCCCGTCTGCCAGTACCAGCAGCTGCGGCAGCTGCCACCGCGTGCGGAACTGCCGTACAGCGGCTGCCAGCTCACTAGCCGGGCATTGCTGCAGGGGGGCAATATCGGTCTGCTCCAGCTGCCACCGGGCCACGCTCAGCACAATGTTTTTATACCGCACCCTGGGTAAAAATGCAAACCGCAGGGGCTGTGTTTTCCACTCAAATAAAAACGCGGATTGTAAGCCCTGCTTTTGCAGGTCGCATAAAAAGCGGTATACCGGTAACGTATGTACAGCATAGTTATGCATATTGCTGAGGCGCGGTATGATCTGTTTGTTCAGCTGTTTGGAGAAAAGCTGCAGCTGCTGGTCAGCCACGCGCAGGTACAGGTCCTGTATGGGTATTTGTCTTGCTGCCGGCAATGATGATTGTGCCAGGTAGGGGATCTCGTAATCCCGGAAAGCGGGGTGCAGCAGCACATTGCCGGTGCGGTCGTCCGGCAGGTGAATGATCTCGGCAAATACTACCCCTTCATTCAGCCGCTGTTCTTCCCGGGTAATATGCAGGGCCAGTTGATGCATGGCTGCATCGTCATGGGCAAAGCGCCCCAGCATGCCGGCTGCGCTGGGGCCAAAAAAGCCTTCCAGTTGCAAATGGCCGCTGTTGGCGTTCAGCAGGCGAAACATGGCCGACATGGATGGCGGGTAGGCCGCCGGCGTACCGGTATTGGAAGGCAGCTTGTCATCTTCCAGCACCAGCTCTTTTTTTCCTGCATGCAGGCAGCGGGTTAATTGGGCCAGCAGCCAGGTATCTGTTTCCGTGATCGTGCGGGCGGGCGTTTCCGTTTGGTCCGGGACGGGGGCGGCCAGGCCGGCTACCAGCGGCGCAAAAGCAGGGGCGGCGCCTGCGGGGTAACCTATGCCCGCTTCTGCATCCAGCGCCTGCACCAGCGGAATAGCCTCATCCGCATAGCGCGCATAAAATGCACGGGTAAAGTCCTGCAGGGCAGCGGTGTCGCCGCTTTTGTACATGCCCAGCTGCTGCAGCACATGCAGTGCCTCCAGCAGGCCGGATTGCAGGCGGGCCGGCAATCCGCTGTTGCCCGTTGCGGGGCGGAAGGCGTCTACCTGCAGCAGTTTGCCTGCTTCTACGGGCGCGCCCAGCTGTTTTACCAGCGCTGTAATGTGCGCATAGGCAGTAACCGGGTTGGCGGTTTCCGCGTCCAGCGCCTGCAGCGCAACCGCTATCTGCTCAAATATATTTACAATATTACCGGCGGCAGGTAGTGAAAGGCGCTGCAGCACCTGCAGCAGCTGCGCTGCCGGTCCGGGGCCGGTAATGGCCGGTTCCAGCTCGCTTACCAGCACCTGTGCATCTGCCAGCTCCGTAACATATGCCAGGGCTTCAGCTGCCGTAACAGCTTCGCTGCCCGTTAACAGGGTGCTCAGCGCGGCCAGCGTGGCGCCGGGGGCAGCCCCTTCCAGCACGGTTTGCAGCGCGGTATGGCAGGCTACCGCGCTAATGCGGTAATGCCTTTTGTTCTGCACATAGCTATACTCCATATACCGCAGCTCATGCCCGGTTATATAGCGGCTGTTGTTGGGATAATATAACAGGTGCTCGCGTATAGCAGGCTGCTGCTCCAGCTGCTGGGCCAATGCGCGCAGGTAGTACATGTCAAGCCGTGTGCGCCGTTGTACCGGCATGTCATCAAATACCGGCAGGTCCGGTGCAGCGGCCCAGGGCAATGTAGTGCAGGTGGAAAACGAGCCGAATGGTGTGCACCGGCTGTAAGAGCGGGTATAGTATTTAACAAGGGCGTCGGTTACTTTGGCCTTTTCTTTTTCGGTATGCAACCCGCCTTCACGCAGGCGCACCAGTTCGTCGTACAGCACCGGCGATGCAATGTACACCGACTCCATAAAAGCGGCATCCCACAGCAATTGCTGCACGGTGGCTGCTCCAAAGCGGGGCTGAAAAGGTAAACGCGGAACTCTTATGACCAGACTGTCACAAAATGTAAACGGAGTTTTCATACCGCAAATAGCAGGGCTTTAAATCGGGTTATAAGCGCTGGGGGCAGAAAGCCTAAAGCAAAAAGCAAAAAACAAAAAACAACGTAACATATCAAGAATGCTTCGGGCAAAACATAATCAGCTTTAAGCAATCAGCAATCAGCTTTAAACAATCAGCATTCAGCTTTTTGCTTTCTGCATTCAGCAATCTGCAATCAGCAACCAGCAATCTGCAATCAGCAATCAGCAATCTGCAATCAGCTTTTGGCTTTTTGCTTTTTACTTTTTACTTTTTACTTTTTGCTTTTTACTTCCGCTTATCTTTAAATATACGCCCATTTGCCGTTAATAAGAAACGGTTTTCTGTCATAAGACTATCATACCTTAAAAGCCCTGCTACCCGCCATGTTAGTTGGATAAGATGGTTATTTGTTGTAGTCGTAGTTATACTTTATAAGACCCAGCAGCGCTTTCTCCTTACCATAGCATTCTTCCCGCAAAGGCAGGCCCTTTTCGTCATATTTATATTTCCAGATGGTATAGTTGGAGGTTTCCGCATTCACGGTGGTCATTTGCGACAGGCGGCCCTGTGCATCGTACTCAAACATATAGTCCGGCAGCATGCGTTTTTTAGCCGCATGGTAGCGCAGCACGTCTGTAAGCCGGCCCTGGCTGTCGTAGTTATAATAAATACGCGGGCTGCGCACATTTTTGCCGTATTCCTGCTCTTCTGTTACATGCCCCTGCGCATCGGTTTTGAACAGCACCAGGGTGCTGTCGTTCCCCAGGCTTTTCCGCTGCACCATGCCAGCCAGGCGCCCCTTGTCGTCATACCGGTAGGTGCGGGTGTTGGTAACACGGAACTTGCTGCTGCCCATTTCCGATACCGACACGGAATGTATGCCGGTGATATGGCCGGCCGTATCGTACCGGTACTGGATGGTGGTAATGCTGCCGCCGGTACTGTCTACTGTTTTGGTAAGCTGCCCCTGGGCAGAGAAGGTGGAGGTCATAACGCTTAGCCCCGTGGCACGCGACTGTGTAACAGACCGCATTTGCCGGAAATTGGGCGTTAATATGCGCTGGCACCGGAAATCATTATCGGTTTCCAGGCTGGCGTCCAGGCTTTGCACCCCCTGTACATGTACATTGTTAGCCTTCAGCCGGGCCATGTTATGGGCCGTTTGCTGTGTGTTGTAAATATCCTGGTAATAATACTGGGCCATGCTGCGTGCCGTAAACAGGAGCAGACAACCAGCCAGTAAACCATATTTTCTTGCTTGCATCGTAGGTGAACTCATAACTAAAGGTGACAAAAATACTAACGTTCAAATCATTTGAAAATTTTTTAGATATATAAGATTTTCCGCCCTTGGAATTTTGTCATAAGTTTTGCTATTTTAGCCGGGTCTAACCTTAAAATATACTTGAAAACGCAACCTTTAAGGCAGGATAAGCACTGCCTGAACTGCGGAGCAGAAGTTCCGGAGAGATACTGTACGCACTGCGGCCAGGAAAATGCCGTTCCTCATGAGTCTTTCGGTCACCTCGTAAAACATTTTGTGGGCGATGTGCTGCATTATGACTCCCAGTTCCTGAAAACGCTCAACTACCTGCTGTTCCGGCCCGGGCGTCTTACCAGGGAGTACATGGCAGGCCGCCGGGTAGCATATGTAAATCCCATTAAACTATACATTTTCATATCCTTTGTATTCTTCCTTTCCCTGGCCATGCTTTCTCCCCATGAAAGCCATGAACCGGAGGCAAAGCCCGGTACCGGCAAAGAAGCCGCCGCTGCGCAGCATGAGAAGGATGATGAAGAGGAGATACCAACAATAGCCGGCATCGTGGACAGCGTACGCGGCTCGCTGAAAGAAAATAACGTGCTGCCGGCGGAAACAGCCGGAGATACCGGGGTTTACCACTACCGCTATGACACCGGCAGTGCCCCGCACGTATCGGCATACAACAGCCTCCGCAAGGCAGCCGCCGCGCCGGACACCACCCGGCAAAAGGATGAGGACAACCCGCTTAAAAAGTACCGGAACGCAGCTGCCTATGACTCCGCGCAGGCCGGCATGCCCAAAAGTGAGCGCGATGGCTGGTTGAAGCGGTATGTAACGCGCAAGGCCTTTAAATTCGACGATAGCTTTGAGGATGGTTTTACCGAAGCCCTCAAGCATCACTTCCCTAAAATGATGTTTGTGCTGCTGCCGCTGTTTGCCCTGTGGCTGAAGCTGATCTATAACTGGAAGCGCTGGTACTATGCGGACCATGCCATTTTTTCCCTGCATGTGCATTGCTTTGCCTACGTGCTGCTGCTCATAGCGTTTATACTGGAGGCGGCCACCGGCTGGGAGAATTTTGTAGGATGGGGCTCCCTGCTCATTTTCGGGTACCTGGTGCTGGCATTGCGCAATACCTACCGGCAGTCTTTTATGCGCTCACTTGCAAAAGCGTTGCTGCTGCTTATCGGCTATAGCATTAGCTTTGCCTTTGTAGGCGTTTTCTTTATACTGATCATATTTGCGGTAATTCTGTAATTTTATAGATGCAACCGGAATATATAATCGTACACCAGGAAGTAGCAACCCATGTTGCACATATACAGCTGAACCGCCCCAATGCACTGAATGCACTGAACCTGCAGCTGATGACCGAGCTTAAAACAGCCCTCCAGGCACTGGATGCCGACGGGCAGGTACGCGCGATTGTCATAAGCGGCAACGAAAAAGCATTTGCCGCGGGCGCCGACATTACAGAAATGGCCGGTAAAAGCGCCATCGACATGTATAACATCGACCAGTTCAGCACCTGGGATGCCATTAAGAAAATAAAGAAACCCCTGATAGCAGCTGTAAGCGGCTTTGCCCTGGGAGGAGGCTGTGAGCTGGCCATGCTGTGCGATATGATCATAGCCAGCGAAACCGCCCGTTTCGGACAACCGGAGATCAAAATCGGCGTAATGCCCGGCGCCGGCGGCACCCAACGCCTTACCAGGGCCGTGGGAAAAGCCCTGGCCATGGAAATGGTGCTTACCGGCCGCTTTATAACCGCAGCGGAAGCGCTGCAGGCGGGGCTCATTAACCGGATAACACCCGTAGAGCTATATCTTGAGGAAGCCGTAAACCTGGCAAAGGCAATAGCCGCCATGAGCCCATTAGCCGCCAGGATGGCAAAGGAAGCCGTGCTAAAGGCATTTGACACCGGTTTGGAAGAAGGATTGCACTTTGAACGCAGGAATTTTTACCTCCTGTTCGCATCCGCCGACCAGCAGGAGGGAATGCGCGCCTTTATTGAAAAACGGGCGCCCGCATTCACCGGTAAATAGGCATCAGCACCAGCCTGCAAACTATTACAGAACAAATGAGAATTGCCATGACTATGAGAATGCTGCTGCCTTCTTTATCTTTATTGTGCCTGCATGTATGTGCATGTAAACCTGTTACCCCAAAAAAAGCGGACCAGCACCGGCAAAATACCGCTGTATTGCCTGCCGCCGATACCATGGTGCCTGCCAGCGATACCATTGTTGCTAATGAGATCACCTCCTGGAGCCGCTTTGAAGACTATACCGGCCGCTATGCCGGGGAGGTGGACCTGCTGCAGAAAGAGCCGCTGAAACAGCGCTTCCGCAATCTCCTGGGCAGAGATACCGTTTTATTCATACAACGCTTCCAGGTGGCGCCTCCCATTGAAATTGAAGGCAATCTCCTGTATAACGAAGGCTGCCAGCCCCATAACTGCGGTACAGATGAAGCAGCGCTGGCCATTGATATGAGCCGCGACCTCATTTACGCCGGTATGGCTATAAAAGGGCGCATAAAAGTGTATGCCGAAAAAAATGATACCGCCTACCCGCAGCGCCTGCGGGAGTGGAAACAGCGGGTACTGCAAAATAGACGGTACTAATCCGTGGAATTGTTTTTATATTTAATACTCAGTTACACCCGTATTTATATTAAAATCTGCCGTACGCCACAACACGGGGAGGGTTAAACGTTCCAAACGCTGCCATTTGCGGCGCGTAACGTCATGGAAAAAATACTGCGACTTTTTAGTTTGGATTAATTTTGCGCGAATGACAGATTTTATGAACAAACCAACAACATTCCTGCTGATAGATGATGATGTAGACGATATTTCATTATTTGAAGAGGTATTGCAGCAGGTAGATCCGGCCGTAACATTTGCTTCCGCCCCCAACGGGCAGGAAGCCCTGGCAATGTTAACAGCAGCTGCCGCCGCCCTGCCGGATATTATTTTCCTTGACCTGAATATGCCCCGTATGGACGGCCGCCAATGCCTGGCCGCTCTTAAACAGAACGATAACCTGAAACAAATACCTGTGATCATGTACACAACGTCCTCACAACCCAAGGATATAGAGCAGGCATTGAAGAACGGAGCCGTATGCTATATTACCAAACCTACCAGCCTTAAAGAGCTGCAGGAGATCCTGGAGGCCATTACCGGCAATGTGCACCTGCGGCTGGAAGAGGCCCTCAGAGCCTTACGCGATACCGTGCCCTCCTGCGTGGTTTGCTGATATGTTTTATTTAATGTTTTTTCAGTTGTTCGTATGATCCTGATTGTTGACGATAAACAGGAAAACCTTTACTCGTTAAAAGCCTTGCTCCGCCTCAATCTTTATGAGGTAGACACCGCCATGTCCGGGGAAGAAGCGCTGAAAAGAATACTTAAGAACGAATATGAGCTTATTATTCTGGATGTGCAGATGCCCGGTATGGACGGCTATGAGGTGGCGGAAACCATTACCGGCTACAGCCGCTCCCGCGATATTCCCATCATTTTCCTGTCAGCCGTAAATATCGATAAACGTTTTGTAACCAAAGGATATGCTTCCGGCGGCGTGGATTATATTACCAAACCCTTTGACCCGGACATCCTGCTGCTGAAAGTAAAAACCTTTACCCGCCTGTACCGCCAAACCCGGGAGCTGAACGATATTAAAGATACCCTGGAACAAAAGGTGCAGGAACGCACCCAGGCCCTGGTACAGGCCAATAAAGAGCTGGAGCTTAGCAACGCCGAACTGCAGCAGTACGCCTTTATCGCATCCCACGACCTGCAGGAGCCGCTGCGCAAGATCATTACCTTCAGCCGCCTGGTAATGGACCGTTTCCTGGGCGGCATACCCGAAGCGCTGCAGTATATGAACAAGGTAATATCCTCATCCGAGCGCATGCGCAACCTCATTAACGACCTTTTAAGCTACTCCCGCCTGGCGGAAAAGCCCCGGTTCTACATCTGCAACCTGAACCAGCTGCTGCAGGAAACCATGGCCGACCTGGAAGTAGCCGTAAAGGAAAAGAACGCGCGCATCCAGGTAAGCCAGCTGCCGGCCATAGAAGCCATACCGGACCAGATGCGGCAGCTGTTCCAGAACCTGGTCAGCAACGCGCTCAAATTTTCGAAAAGAGATACGCCGCCCGTTATTAAAATATGGAGCGAGCTCACAGACCAGCGCTCCCTTACCGGCAACCCGGCTGTGAAAGGCGCCTGGTGCCGCATTTATATCGCCGACAATGGCATTGGGTTTAATGAAATGTACCTTGACAAGATATTCCACATGTTCCAGCGCCTGCACGGCAAGGGTGAGTATGGCGGCACCGGTATTGGCCTCACCATCGTAAAAAAGATTATTCAGAAACATAATGGCCTTATCTCTGCCGAAAGCAGGGAAGGGGAAGGCGCCACTTTTGTGGTGGTGCTGCCGGTGAAACAGGCAGCAGTGCTTGAAGCAGAAACACAGGGCTTATAAACGCATATACATATACATGAACGAGTCATTTAAAAGGAATTTAATAGTCAGCTACGGAGTATCCCTTTTCCTGGTAATTGTAAGTTCCATCGCCTCTTACATGAGTATTCACAGCCTGCTGCAGGGGCAGAGCATGGTAGATCATACCAACACTATCATCATGAACCTGGAGCAGATTTCCTCTGCCGTAAAAGACGGTGAAACCGGCCAGCGCGGCTACCTGCTTACCGGGCGGCAGGACTTCCTGGATCCTTACAACGGCGCCCGTGACCGCGCCATGAACACACTGGAGGAAGTAGAAAAGCTAACCAGCGACAATCCCACACAGCAGCAATCCCTGCTGCAGCTCCGTAACCAGGTGGTAAAGCGCTTTAGCCTGCTGCAGGATATGGTGGAGAGTAAAAGAAGGGGATATGCCATGCCGGAGAATGCGCTAACAGAAGGCAAGGTGCAGATGGACGAAATACGCCACATCATCAATACCATGAAGGACCGCGAACAGGCCCTGCTGGCCGTGCGTACCGCCAAAACCAACCGCTTTGCCGCTTATACGCCTATACTCATTATTATAGCTTCTATACTGTCGCTGCTGGTAGCAGTGGTATCTTTCCTGCGGGTAAACGCCGACTATGAAAAAAGGGTACAGCTGCAGCAGGAGCTGCAGCAGAAAGATATAGATACCGGCAACCGCCTGAGCATTATACAGGGCATTGCCGATAAAATATCCGGCGGCAACTACGGCGTGCGGGTAAGCGACGAAGGAAAGGATGTGCTGGGCTCCCTGGCCGGCTCCCTGAACAAAATGGCCCAGTCGCTGGATTATTCTTTTAACACCCTCTCCGAAAAGGAATGGCTGCAGGCCGGCATTGCCGCCCTTAATGAAAAGCTCATAGGCGAAAAGGAGCTGGATGTGCTTACCTACAATGCCCTGGAGTTTCTGGCGGCATATACCGGCTCGCAGGTAGGCGCCTTTTACCTGCTGAAGAATGAGGAAACCCTGGGCCTTACCACCAGCTACGGGCTGGATAAAACCAACCTGAAAAATACGCTGTTCCTGGGCGAAGGACTGGCCGGGCAAGCCGCCCTTTCGCGTAACGACATGGTGCTGGAAAATGTGGAGGAAGCAGCGCTGATAGTGAACCATACCGCCGGCAGCATAAAACCTAAAAACATTGTTGCCGTACCGGTCATGCATGAACGAAAGTTGAAAGGCGTGCTGGAAGTAGCTTCACTGGGCGTTTACAATGCCATTGCACGGGAGTTCCTGCGAGCCGCCGCCTTTAACCTGGGCCAGGCCATACACAGCGCGCAGGATCATATGCGCCTGCAGGACCTGCTGGCCGAAACACAGGCCCAGTCCGAAGAGCTGCAGGCCCAGCACAGCGAGCTTGAAAACATTAATTCCGAGCTGGAAGCGCAGTCGCAAAAGCTGCAGGCCTCGGAAGAAGAGCTGCGCGTACAGCAGGAAGAACTGCAGCAGGCCAACCAGGAGCTGGAAGAACGCAGCCGCCTGCTCGAAGAAAAGAACGAGCTGATACTGGAACGTAACTTTGAGATACAGGCCAAGGCGGAAGAGCTGGCGCAAACCACCAAATACAAATCGGAGTTCCTGGCCAATATGTCGCACGAGCTGCGTACGCCGCTCAACTCTATCCTGCTGCTTTCACGCCTGCTGTCGGAAAACCACACCGGTAACCTTTCCAATGAGCAGGTGGAATATGCCACGGTAATACAAAGCTCCGGCAACGGCCTGCTTACGCTGATAGATGAAATACTGGACCTCTCCAAGATAGAAAGCGGCAAAATGGAGCTGGAGTATGAGTTTGTAGGAGTAGAGGAGCTGACCGCTGAAATGAGCGCCCTGTTTAGCCCACTGGCAAAAGATAAAGGCATTGCCTTTAACATAGAAACCGGCGCCAACCTGCCCGGCATGCTGGAAACAGACCGCCTGCGCCTGCAGCAGATACTGCGCAACCTTATTTCCAACGCGCTCAAGTTCACTGCCCGCGGTTCCGTTACCCTCCGCGTTAGCAGGGACGAGCAAACCATTTCCTTTGCCGTGCAGGACACCGGCATTGGCATACCGCAGGATAAGCAGCAAACCGTGTTTGAAGCCTTTCAGCAGGCCGACGGCTCTACCCGCCGCAAATACGGCGGCTCCGGCCTGGGATTGTCTATTAGCCGGGAGCTGGCCAAGCTGCTGGGCGGTGAAATCAGCCTGGAGAGTGAGGAAGGCAAAGGCAGCACCTTTACGCTTAGCCTGCCGCTGCAAAAAGGCGCCTCCATTCATCCGCCCAAAACGGCAATACCCGAAATACCGGCGGCAATGCCCGAAGAAATTGCAGCGGTAGAACAGGAGATAAAAAAAGAAGATGGGCTTACCAAAGATCCGCAGTTCCTGGCAGCCCATATTCCCCCTGCTGTGCCGGACGACCGTAACAATATTGCCGGAGGGGAAAAGGTGATCCTGATCATAGAGGATGATACCGCCTTTGCTCGCTCACTGCTGGATTATACCCGCCAAAAGGGCTACAAGGGCATTGTAGCGGTGCGGGGCGATGAAGGCGTGGAACTGGCCCGCCGGTTCCGCCCCCTGGGCATACTGCTGGATCTGCAGCTGCCTGTTAAAAGCGGCTGGGAAGTAATGGAGGAGCTGAAATCCGATCCATCCACACGGCCCATACCCGTGCACATGATGTCGGCCTACCAAACCAGGAACCGCAGCCTTTCCCGCGGCGCAGTGGCTTTCATTAACAAGCCTGTTGACCTGGAAAAGCTGAGCGATGTGTTCCTGCGTATAGAGCAGGCCCTTAGCCGCTATCCTAAAAAGGTATTGATCGTAGAGGAGAACAAGAAGCATGCGCAGGCCCTGGCCTACTACCTGGGTGGCTTTAATGTGTATACAGAGATCAGGGATAACGTAGGCGAAGGCATACAGGCCCTGAACCGCAGTGAAGTGGATTGCGTGATACTTGACATGGGCGTGCCTGCCCAGCAGTCGTACGACATACTGGAGGAAGTGAAGAAAGCGCCTGGGTACGAGAACCTGCCCATAATTGTGTTTACAGGCCGCAACCTCTCCCACGTGGAGGAAATGCGCATTAAGCAGTATGCAGACTCTATTGTGGTAAAAACCGCGCACTCTTACCAGCGCATACTGGATGAGGTGTCGCTGTTCCTGCACCTGGTAGAGGAAAACACCCGCGACCAGGGGGTAACCCGTTATAAACGCATGGGCGCATTAAGCGAAGTGCTGAAAGGCAAAATTGTGCTGGTGGCGGATGATGATGTGCGTAACATCTTCTCCCTCACCAAGTCGCTGGAAGCCTATGGTATGAAGGTGATTTCCGCCATAGATGGCAAGGAAGCCATCAAGCAGCTGAATGAATTGCCAAAGGTTGACCTGGTGCTGATGGATATGATGATGCCTGAAATGGACGGCTACGAAGCTACCCGCCGTATAAGGGAAATACCCAAATACCGCAACCTGCCCGTAATAGCCGTAACCGCCAAAGCGATGACGGGCGACCGGGAAAAGTGTATTAACGCCGGCGCCTCTGATTATATCACCAAACCGGTAGATGTGGACCAGCTGATATCCCTGTTACGGGTATGGCTATATGAATAACTCCAAAAGCACCAAAGGCATGCGTAGCGTACTGATAATAGACGATGACAGCCGTAATATTTTTGCCCTCACCGCCGTATTAAAGGCCAGGGGCTTCCACTGTGTAACCGCCGCCGGTATGCACGAAGCATTTGATATGCTGGCAGCCGATGATACCATTGGCATTATTTTAATGGATATGATGATGCCGGACATGGATGGGTATGAAGCCATTCCCAAAATAAAGGCATCGCCTCAATGGCGGCACCTGCCGGTAATAGCCGTAACAGCGCAGGCCATGGCCGGCGACCGTGACAGGTGCCTGGCTGCCGGCGCCGATGATTATATATCAAAGCCGGTAGACATAGATAAACTACAACACCTGCTGCAAACGTATGTTTGATAAACCGGAAAATAGCGTAAAGGATGAGGAGCTGGACCTGTTGCTGGAAGAGCTGTTCCGCAGCTATGGCTATGATTTTACCAATTACGCCCGCGCCTCTCTGAAAAGAAGGGTAAGCCGGCTGATGATCATTGACCGTTTTCCCAGCTTTGCCGAGCTGCTGTTCCGCGTGCGCCGCGATGCCACTTACCTTACCCGTATTGTGGAGGAGCTGACCGTGAATGTAACGGAAATGTTCCGCGATCCCAATGTATTTAAAACCATACGGGAGCAGGTATTGCCCGTGCTGGCCACGCATCCTTTTATCCGTGTCTGGCACGCCGGTTGCGCTACAGGTGAGGAAGTATATTCCATGGCTATCCTGCTGGAAGAGGCTAACCTGCTGCATAAGTCGCTGCTGTATGCAACAGACCTCAATCCCACGGCAATTGAAAACATACGCAAGGGCGTATTTCCACTCAGTGAAATGAAGCAGTATTCGGAAAACTATATACTCTCCGGCGGCAAGCGCGATTTTTCCAGGTACTACACCGCCAAGTACAATTGGGCTAAGTTCGACGACCGGCTGAAGTCAAAAATGATCGTAGCCACGCATAACCTGGTATCTGACCGCTCTTTCAACGAGTTTGTGCTCATCTTTTGCCGCAATGTGCTTATTTATTTTGATAAGCACCTGCAGGATAATGTGCTAACGCTGTTTGATGAAAGCCTGGAAAAGCTGGGTTTCCTGGTGCTGGGCTCCAAGGAAAACCTGCGTTTTAGTCCCATAGCCCGCAAGTATAAACAATTGGAAAACAGGGAGAAAATATGGAGGAAGGTGATGTAAACAAATACAGGATGGTGGTCATTGGCGGCTCTGCCGGCAGCCTTGACGTTATTCTGAAAATTGTGGCGGCAGTACAGGATGCGGCAGACGTGGCTTTTATAGTAGTGGTGCATCGCGCCAAAACCGGCGATTCTATCCTGGCCGACCTGCTCTCTACCCAAACAAAGCTGGCGGTTAAAGAAGTGGAAGATAAGGAGCAGATACTGCCCGGCACTATTTACATAGCCCCGCCGGACTATCACCTGCTGCTGGAAAATGAATATACCTTTTCGCTGGATGCGTCTGAAAAAGTGCATTACAGCCGCCCCAGCATAGATGTTACTTTTGAGTCGGCCGCGCTCGTATATAAGACAACGTTAGTGGGCATATTACTGTCCGGCGCTAATGCAGACGGCGCCGCGGGCATTAAAACCATTGCGGATGCCGGCGGCTACACCATTGTACAGCAGCCCGCTACCGCGGAAGTAAGCTATATGCCGCAGCGCGCCCTTAGCATTGCACGGGTGAGCAAGGTGCTGGAAGGGGAGGAGATTGGCGGGTTTTTGAATAAAATATTAAATGTAAAATCTTAAATGTAAAATGTAAAAGTGAATGCAGTGTTTACATATTGCATTGCTTCATAGAACATTAAATGTAAAAGTAAGGGCAGTGTATCATTGATACACTGCCCTTA
Organism: Chitinophaga sp.; assembly: GCF_035761305.1. Classification (GTDB taxonomy): domain Bacteria; phylum Bacteroidota; class Bacteroidia; order Chitinophagales; family Chitinophagaceae; genus Chitinophaga. Next base: position 21,610 of record NZ_DASTRI010000235.1, read on the forward strand.
CTTTTACATTTGAAATTTTACATTTAATATTTTACATTCTAATTAAACTTCTTCTTCAGCTCCATCAGCTTGGCCTGGAAGTCGTTCAGCGGCGCTGCCGCGGCTTGTTTGCCTGCCGGTTTATTGCCGCCGTCCCTGCGCTCCCTGCGTTGGCCGCTGTTGCCGCCGCCGGTGGCCGGCGCCTCATTATCTTTCATAGACAGGGAAATGCGTTTGCGCGCCGCATCTACCTCCAGCACCGTAACCGTTACCTTCTGGTTCAGCTTAACCACCTCATTGGGATTGCTTACGAATTTGTTGGAAAGGTGGGAAATATGCACCAGGCCGTCCTGTTTAACGCCAATATCCACAAAAGCGCCAAAGTTGGTAATATTGGTTACCACGCCCGGCACCACCATGCCCGGTTTTACGTCTTCTATCTTATGAATGCCTTCGGCATATTCAAAAATAGCTATTTCGTCGCGCGGGTCGCGGCTGGGTTTATCCAGCTCTTTCATAATATCTTCCAGCGTAAGCAGGCCCACTTCTTCGCTCACATAGGCTTTCAGGTTTATTTTTTTGCGCAGGTCTTCCTTGGCCATCAGGTCCTGCACGGTGCACTGCTGCTGGGTGGCCATGGCCTCTATCAGCGCGTAGCGCTCGGGGTGCACGGCCGAGTTGTCCAGCGGGTTGTCGCCGTTCTCAATACGTAAAAAGCCGGCGCACTGCTCAAAGGCTTTTTCACCCAGGCGGGGTACTTTTTTCAGCGCCACGCGGTTTTTGAACGCGCCGTTCTCTTTGCGGTACTTCACAATGTTTTCCGCCAGGGAAGGGCCCAGGCCGGAAATATAGGCCAGCAGGTGTTTGGAGGCGGTGTTCAGGTTCACGCCCACCATGTTCACGCAGCTTACCACCACGCGGTCAAGGCTTTGTTTCAGGTGCGACTGGTTTACATCGTGCTGGTACTGTCCTACGCCAATGGATTTGGGATCTATCTTCACCAGCTCGGCCAGCGGGTCAATAAGCCGGCGGCCGATAGATACGGCGCCGCGCACCGTTACATCCTGGTCAGGAAATTCTTCCCGCGCTACTTCAGAAGCGGAGTATACAGAGGCGCCGCTTTCGTTCACCATAAATACATTGATCTTGGTGCCAAAGTCTATCTTCTTCACAAATTCCTCTGTTTCCCGGCCGGCCGTACCGTTGCCCACGGCAATGGCGGCCGTGTTGTATTGCTTCACCCATTTTTTCAGCAGGGCTTCCGCATCATCGCGTTTATAGTTCTTTTCCAGGGGGAATATTACATCGTGGTCCTGCATATTGCCCTGCTCATCCAGCGCCACCACCTTGCAGCCGGTGCGGTAGCCCGGGTCAATGGCAATTACGCCTTTGGGGCCCAGCGGGGCGGCCAGCAGCAGCTGGCGAAGGTTTTCCGCAAAAACATCTATGGCTTCTGTATCGGCCTTTTCCTTTGCCAGCGCGCGGAACTCATTTTCCAGCGACGGGCGCAGCAGGCGTTTATACGCATCCGTTATTGCCTTGTTCATCTGCTCCCGGGCGGCGGCGCTGCCCTTTACAAACTGCTTGTTAATAATTTCCAGCGCTTCATCTTCTACCGGCATTACCGTAGCATACAGGAAACCTTCCGCTTCGCCCCGCAGGATGGCCAGCACGCGGTGGGAGGGGATCTCCGGCAGCGGCTCCTGGAAGTCAAAGTAGTCTTTGTATTTCTGTCCTTCCTCTTCCTTGCCTTCTATTACTTTGGAGGTAAGTACGGCAGTGTGGGTGAACAGCTTACGCAGCTTGTCGCGCACTTCGGCGTTTTCGTTAATCCATTCCGCAATAATATCACGGGCGCCTTTCAGCGCTTCATCCACAGAAGCCACTTTATCATTTACATATTGTTGCGCCAGGGTGTCTAAAGCATTATCCTCCTGCTCAAAAATAATTTTTGCCAGCGGCTCCAGGCCTTTTTCAATCGCCACGGTAGCGCGGGTTTTGCGCTTGGGTTTATAGGGCAGGTATATATCTTCCAGCTCCGTGAGCGCCCAGGTGCTCTCCAGCTTTTCCAGCAGCTCCGGCGTCATCTTCTCCTGGTCCGTAATGGTTTTGATGATGAACTCCCGGCGGTCGTCCACTTCCTGGTAGCGCTTTTTCAGGTCTTCAATACGGGCAATCTGCACCTCATCCAGGCTGCCGGTTACCTCTTTCCGGTAGCGGCTGATAAAAGGTACCGTAGCGCCTTCTGCCAACAAGTTCATGGTATTTTCCGCCTGCCTTGCAGCAATACCTAATTCCGCTGAAATGAGTGCGATGTGTTTGGTATTCATGAATTAACTGATAAAAAATAATTAAAAAGTAAGGGCTTTGTAAAAGCCGGTCGCAAATGTAATTAAATTGGCTTTTACGGCAATCGAAAGTTGTTAACAGCAGCCATTCTCCATTAATTGTTATTTTTATCAAATGGAAATGTTACAAAACGCGTCCTTTCAGCAATTATTGCAGATCATGGACGACCTGCGGGAAAAATGCCCCTGGGACCGCAAACAAACCGTGCAGTCACTACGGCAGCTGACTATAGAGGAAATGTACGAGCTGGCGGATGCGATTACTGATAACGACTGGAAGGCCATAAAAGAGGAGCTGGGCGACCTGCTCCTGCACATTGTGTTCTACGCCAAAATAGGCGCGGAACAGCAGCAGTTTACCATAACAGATGTAATTACCGGCATTTGTAACAAGCTTATTTACCGGCACCCGCATATTTATGGCGATGTGCAGGTAGAGAACGACGAGCAGGTAAAGCAGAACTGGGAAAAGCTGAAGCTGAAGGAGGGAAAAAAATCTACCCTCAGCGGCGTGCCCGCATCCCTGCCTGCCCTGGTAAAAGCCATGCGCCTGCAGGAAAAGGCCAAACAGGTAGGTTTTGAATGGGATAACACCCAACAGGTAATGAACAAGGTGCAGGAAGAGCTGCAGGAGCTGCAGGAAGCCGTGCAAACCGGCGGGCAGCAGGCGGTGGAGGAGGAATTTGGCGACCTGCTGTTTTCCCTGGTCAACTACTCCCGCTTCCTGGAAATAGATGCGGAAAACGCGCTGGAGCGTACCAATAAAAAGTTCATCCGCCGCTTCCAGCAAATGGAAATCTTGGCCGCGGCACAGGGGCGCCAGCTGGCCGATATGACCCTCACTGAGATGGATGGCTTGTGGAACGAAATAAAAAAAGCAGAGAAGGTATAATTATTGCAGGGGTTGGTGCATTCCATAAATTTTATACCTGCAGGTAAAGCCTGCACAGGCAGCCTTCAGCTGCCGTATCATATATGTCAGACATTAAAGAAATACGCCTTTTTTTCCTGCGGCATGGTTACCTGCTGATTGTTGCGGCATGGCTTTTTACCTTCGCTTTCCTGTTCAGTAATTACTGGTCGTACTATTCATCGCCGCAGGGTGTAAAACGCAGCCTGGAAAGAAGCCTGCATAACCGCGAGCTGGCTTTTGAGGAGCTGGCCAACGACACCATTGCCATGCGGCACCTGTTCCAGCGCAGCTACAGTGAAGCAGAGCTGAAACGGCTGCATAGCAAAGACTACTACATATATGCATACGACAGCAGCAGTACGGGCCGCTGGCTGCTGTTCTGGAGCACCAACCTGGTGCAGCCCGATGAGCAGATGGCGCTGAAAGAAGGTTCGGCCTTTGTAAAGCTGAAGAACGGTTATTATGAGGTGCTGTGCCGCAGGCTGCCCTCCGCAAAGCCAGGCCATATCCGTTACCTGGTAGGGCTTATACCGGTAATGCTGGAGTACAGCATCAGCAACGATTACCTGGTGGATCATTTTTTTGACAAGCCGGTGCTGGGCAAAGAGTACCGTATACACCTGCGCCCGCCCGGCATACCGGTGCTCAACAACCGGAACATCATCTTGTTTTACCTGCACTACGATCCGGCGCTGAATGCCCGCCCGCCTAACCTGCTCAGCGTTATACTGCGGGTGCTGGGCTGTATTTGCGTGCTGATATTCCTGAACCTTTTTGCCACGCTGCTGGCCCGGCAAAAAACGCCGCTGATCGGCTTTTTGTACCTGCTGTTTATGGTAACGCTGCTGCGGGTGCTCACTTACCTGTACCCGTTCCCGTTTAACCTGCGCGCGCTCAACATATTCATGCCCTACATTTACGCCAAGGATGAAATTTTCCATTCCCTGGGCGACCTGTTGCTGAATGTGCTGCTGGCCTTCTGGATGCTGCTGTTCTTCCGCGAGCATGTAAAAACCATTAATGCCCCCGCGCTTAAATACAAATGGCAGTCGTGGCTGGTAATTGCCCTGGCCAGCCTGGTCATGTTCCTGGTGGGCCAGTTCCTCTCAGAGCTGATACAAAGCCTGGTAATAGACTCCAAAATATCCTTTGACGTTACCAACTTTTTCAGCCTGAACGAGTACAGCGTGATAGGATTTATTATCCTGGGCTTTATTGCCTTCAGCTTCCTGTTCTTTTCACAGATCATCAACTTTTTGCTGAACGAGCTTACACAGTCGCGGCACCGCACCAAATATATATTTTTAGGCGCTGTAGGCGTTGTATGGCTGCTGTTCCGTATTCACAACCCCGAGCTGCCCTACTTTACCGTAATGGTGGTATGGCTGCTGCTGTATGTAATGCTGCTTGACACGTTTACCACCCGCTTTAAAGACAACCTGGGCACCGTGTCGTTTGTGTTTTGGCTGGTGCTGCTCACCATTACCACTTCGGCAGTACTGGTGTACTATAACAATAAAAAAGAGCTGAGCCAGCGGGAGCGGCTGGCCATTAACCTTTCCAAGCAGCGCGATCCCTATCTTGAAATGCTGCTGAACGATGTGAACCACAGCAACGACGATGATGAGCTGATGCACTTCTTTTTCCAGGAAAACCGCAGCTCCAGCCAGCTGCCGCGCGAAATGCTGGAAAACGAGCTGCGGCAAAAGTATTTCAAAGGTTACCTGAGCCGGTTCAACATCGATTTTTATTTCTTTGATGAAAACGGCAGCCCCGTATATAGTTTAGACACCGCCAACCTGGACTCCCTGTACCCCCGCCTGCTGGAGCAGTCGGAGCAGGTAGGGAACGATAATGACCTTTTTTATAAAGAGAGCAGCTATAACCACTACAGCTACATCGGCATTAAAGTGTTCCGGAAAGACAGCATAACCCTGGGCACCATCATGTACGAGCTTACGCCCGCGGTGGTGAACCCGCAGAAGCTGTACCCCGAGCTGCTGGTAGACGGGGAGCTGAGCGATCCTGAAAAAGAGTCGGCCGCAACCTATTCTTACGCTATTTACGACAAAGGCATACTGGTAAGCAACAATAATGATTTTCCTTTTCCCATAAAGCTGTATAACAGCGATATACCGCAAACCGATGTATCGGAAAAAACAGTGAACAGGCATTCCATGCTCGTTTACAAAGCATCGCGTGATAAGATAGTGATGGTGGTAAAGGAAAGCCGCAGCTTTATTGAGTTCATTACCCTGTTTGCCTACATGTTTTGCCTGTTCCTGCTGATAATTGTTATTTACAGGCTGCTGGACCTGCTGGTAAAAGCGCGCATGCGCATTGGGCCGCTCAGGGCGCTGGTAGATGTAAGCATCCGCAAAAAAGTGCACGGCACCGTAATATTCGTGGTGGTATTTGCCTTTATTATACTGGGGGTAACCACCATCCTGTTTTTTATAAACCGTTCGGAAACAGAAAACCGGGAGCGCCTTAGCAAAACCATGAATGAGATAGCGCACGATGTGGAAAATGAATTTTATACACAACGTACGTTCGATGAGCTGGAAGACCTGTATGATCCGGTGTTCCAGGCCGGCATGCAGTCGGCCATCAGCCAGATAGCGGAAGACCGCGCGCTGGATATTAACATTTATGACCGCGATGGCAACCTGGAGGTGAGCACCCAGCCGCTGATGACGGAAAAAGGGCTGCTGTCGCGCAAAATGCATCCCACCGCTTACTTCCACATGTTCCGCATGAACCGTATACAGTTCATACAGGAAGAAAAAATAGGCACCATGCGCTACCTTTCGGGCTATGTGCCATTGCGCAACAAGGAGGGCGAAGTGTTTGCCTACCTCAACGTGCCTTATTTTGCCACGCAAACAGAGCTGAACCAGCAGATCTCCAACTTCCTGGTAGCGCTTATCAACTTTAACGCCTTTATTTTTTTAATAGCCGGTATGCTGGCGCTGCTGATCACCAACTCCATTACCAAATCATTCTCGCTGGTAACGGAAAAGCTGCGCCATGTGAACCTGGGCCAGCGGAATGATGAAATAGAGTGGGATAAAGACGATGAAATAGGCGCGCTGGTAAAAGAATACAATAAAATGGTGCGCAAGCTGGAGGTAAGCGCCGCCAAGCTGGCCAAGAGTGAAAGGGAAGGGGCCTGGCGCGAAATGGCCCGGCAGGTGGCCCATGAGATCAAGAACCCGCTTACGCCCATGAAGCTGAGCATACAGTACCTGCAGCGGGCTATCGGTAATGACAGTCCCAATGTAAAGGAGCTTACCAACAATGTGGCCCATACGCTGGTTGAGCAGATAGAGCACCTTTCCAATATAGCCTCCGACTTTTCCGCATTTTCCCGTATAGGCGAAGCCGTTAATGAGGTGCTGCTGCTGAACGAAACCATACATTCCCTGCACGCGCTGTACCAGGGGCAGCCCGGCTGCGACATTAGCTATCATGAGCCGGATCAGCCGTATTACGTGTTTGCAGATAAAACGCAGATGAACCGCCTGTTCACCAACCTGCTGCAAAACGCCATACAGGCCATCCCCGAAAGCAGGAGCGGGCATATTGTAATGCATATGGAAGCCACGGAAAATAAGGAGTACGTAATAGTAAGCATACGGGATAACGGGGAAGGCATTTCTCCCGAAATACAGTCGCGCATTTTTGTGCCCAACTTCACTACCAAAAACTCCGGCACCGGCCTGGGGCTGGCCATGTGTAAGAATATTGTAGAGCAGGCCCGCGGGGAAATATGGTTTGAAACCCGCATTGGCATGGGCACCACCTTTTTTGTAAAGCTGCCGCTCCTTCCGCAGGTGTTGTAACCACATTCCGCAGCGCGTTTAACTTACCCGAAGGTTACCACTAACCTATTGTATACTGCTGATCGGTGGTTTACCGATGTACCTAATTTTACATCCCGGAAAACCAACGTAAAAGCAAATACAGGTATTATGAAAGCAACTAAGATCATTTATTGGGTAACCACCGCTATAGTAGCGTTAATGATGGCGTATTCCGCGTACGCCTATTTTACACAGCCTGCCATTGCCGCAGGGTTTCATCACCTGGGTTACCCGGATCACTTCCGTATTGAGCTGGGAACTGCAAAGCTGATAGGGGTCATTTTACTGCTGGCGCCTGTAGGTGCCCGTTTAAAAGAATGGACCTATGCAGGGTTTACATTCACTTTTATTGCCGCTTTTGTAGCCCACACCGCCGCCGGTGACCCGGCAGTCAACCGTACCATGCCGCTGGTAATGCTGTGCGTACTGGCGGTGTCTTACCTGCAGTACCACAAGCTGCAAAAAGGCGTGCAAAAAACGGCGCTGGCCAGGGGGTGAGGGTAATTACGAATTGTTCAATTACGAATTAAAATGCGGTGATGAGAGTGAGTGAAGATGGCGAATGTGGTATAGATGTATAAGTAGCGCCCGGCAGGTGAGCACCGTTGTTAAAGCTGCGGCGGCAAAAAACAGGTGCTGTGCGAATGAAGCGCTCTTTCATGAATAGGGCTGACCGGAAAAAGGTCAGCCCTGTTTTATTACTGCCGGCAGCCGTTACGGCTGCCGGCTACTTTATTTACTCTTAAAGCTTTCCCGGATCTTTTCCAGCAGCCTGGTTTCTATCATCTGCTGCGCCAGTATGATCATGTTTTTAAAGGCCACTGCTTCTGAAATGCCGTGCCCTATGATCACCGGCTGTGATACGCCCAGTACCGGGGTGCCGCCGTAGGTTTCAAAATTAAAGCGGTCCAGGTATTCATCTTTTATGTTACGTTTCACTGCAATTTCATGTAAAGACTCTGCCAGCTTAAGCACTACGTTGCCGGTAAAACCTTCGCACACAATTACGTCGGCCTTGCCGTTTAAAATATGGCGGCCTTCAATATTGCCAACAAAGTTCAGCTGCGGGTGCTCTTTTAACAGGGGGTAGGTAGCCTGTGCCAGCAGGTTGCCCTTGCCTTCTTCCTCACCAATGTTCAGCAGAGCCACGGTAGGGTTTTCCCTTTTCATTATATGCTTGGCATAAAGGGAGCCCAGTATGGCAAACTGCACCAGGTTTTCAGGCTTACAGTCGGAATTAATGCCTACATCCAGCAGCAGGCCGAAAGAGCCGTTTACCCAGGGCAGGGGAGTGCTGATGGTAGGGCGCTGCACGCCTTCTATGGCTTTAATGGAGTAAAAGGTGCCCACCATCATGGCGCCTGTGTTGCCGGCGCTGATAAAGGCATCTATTTTTCCGTTCTGTAAAAGGTGGAACCCGGTGGCAATAGAAGATTGCGTTTTTTCTTTGAGTGCTTTGGTAGGGTGCTCATGCATGCCAATCACCTGTGGGGCATGTACGATGGTAAAATTGGATGGAGCGATCTGCGCATCCGCTATCAGGGGAGCAATAGCTTGTTCATCCCCTATAAGTACCAGGTGCGCGTTGGTGGCAGTGGCAACAGTATCTAAAAATAACTTTACTCCTTTAACTGCTTCCTGGGGGGCAAAATCGCCACCCATCATATCAAGCCCAATTCGCATGTAACTTTAATTTGTCTTAGGGAGAATAGAATATACAAAAATTACGAATTATTAAATTACGAATTACAAATTAAAATGAAGCGAAGATCATCAAATGATAACATTCACTTATCCCAATTCGTAATCCGTAATTGACAATTCGTAATTGATCCGTTTCTGGTACGAAAGTAAAATTATTTGGCGCTGTTCTGTTTTTCCAGCACTACTTTTCCTTTGTAGTATAATTTGTCTTCTACCCAATGAGCACGATGTCTTAAGTGCACTTCTCCGGTTGCGCTATCTGTGCTTAAAGTATCCGCAACAGCCTTGTAATGCGTTCTTCTCTTAGCTGATCTTTGCTGAGAGTGTCTGCGTTTAGGATTTGGCATTGTATATCAATTTAAGATTTCAGATTTATTTGTTTATTATTTTATTCAATCCCTGTTTGGCTTAGTTTTCCCGGAATTTGTCCAGGTCTTTCCAGATGGGATTTTTATTTTCCCCGGCCTGCTGGTTCATTTTTTCCAGCATTTCCAGCACCTTCGGATCACAGCCGCTTTTCCCGTTGGCGTCATCCGGATGAATGCGCTGCATGGGAATGCTCAGGTTAATGAACTCGTAGATCAGGTCTGCCACATTCAGGTGCGACTCTGTCTTGGAAATATATGTAACATCCGGGTCCTCATCACTTTCCATCTCTTCCGGATTTTCTACCAGCTTTACTACCTGGTCAAAATCATCCCAGAGCTGCAGCTCAAAAGGTGCTCCACACCTGTCACAGGTCACAGTAACCGTGCCGCCTATCTCGAATTTTAGCAGGAAAAAGTTGCTCTTTTTATCAAATTGCAATTTTACCGTTGCATTGCAGTTACTAAAATCCTGCGGACCGTAATTTTCAAAAAAACTATCCGTAATTTGGTACTGAAAGGCATGCACTCCGGGTTTCAGTCCTACAAAGGCTATATCAAATTCACGGAGTGGTTTCATCTGATTAAAATTTGTTGTCAAAAGTCAGATGGAACGGAACGCAAAGTTATTACTTTTAAGAAAAGAACTAAGGCCGTTTCATACATAACAGTCCTCCACTTTTAGAGGGATGCAAAGGTAACTAAATTATTGTAAATGTAAAAATTTCCTAAATTTGTTGGTTATCAATGCATCCTGTAGAGAGCCTGTGCAGCTGTCTTGTGAAAACATCGCCTGTATTCTCTATCCCATGAAAATTTAACCATGAAGGCCAGAGATAGATTGGGACACCAGAAAACACCCACCTTAACCGCCAATACGCCAAATTCGGAGGAACAGGCTATTTTTTCCCTGCCCATAGCGGAGCTGCTCCGTAATACCAACGCAGGCATCCTGGTTGCCAACGCACAAAATTACCTCATTTGGGCCAACCAGGTTATTATAGATAGTTTTAATGTAGGGCCGCAGGGCGCCCACATCCTTCATAAGTCGTACCCCGAAATTATCCGTTTTTTTCGCCCTTATATTGTTGATCCTGACGCTTTTGAAACAAAAATGCTGGAGCTGTACCAGCGCCGTAAACCTTATTACGGCTGGCCCCTGTCGTTTAATAACGGCCGCTGTATTGAGGTCAGCTACCTGCCGCTCCTGGAGGAAGGGGAATATAAAGGCAGCATATGGCAGATCGTGGATGTAACACAGCGCCGTAACCTGCAGCGCGACCTGGAACGGGCCCGGCACGATGCAGAGGAGGCGCAGCAGTTCCAGAAAGATTTCCTGGCTAATATGAGCCACGAAATACGTACCCCCCTGAATGTGATCATCGGCATGGCCCACCTGCTCGAAGAAACCCACCTGGACGTACGGCAGCTGGAATATGTAAAAACACTCAAGCACACCTCCGGCATTTTACTGGGGCTGATTACCGACATCCTGGATATTTCGCGCATAGAAGCCGGGGAACTGCAGATTAACCAGCGGGAATTTAACCTGGGTGAGCTAATGCAGTCATTAAAGCATACCTTTGAACTGAAGATGGGCCAACGGCCGGTAAAAATATCGGCCACCGTAGATGCCCAGCTGCAACACCTGCTGGTGGGGGACGACCTGGTGCTAAACCAGATTTTAATGAACCTGTTGGGGAATGCCGATAAGTTTACAAAAGAAGGGGAAATAACACTTACCGCCACGCTGGAAAGCTGGCAGGAGAATAAGCTGTGGGTAAGGTTCCGCGTATGCGATACCGGCATTGGCATCGGAAAGGATAAGCTGGAGCAGGTATTCCAGAACTACAAGCAGGCCGAACGGCAAATCCGGGAAATTTACGGCGGCACCGGCCTGGGCCTGGCCATTGTAAAACAGCTGGTAGAGCGCCAGGGGGGCCAGATAGTAGTTGAAGAGCATCCGGGCTACAGCACCTGTTTTTCATTTAACCTGCCGTTCATTGACACCAATAAACCGGCAATATCCGGCGTGCGGTACGGCCCGCGGCGCAGGCATATTGATTTTGGAGGGGCCAGGCTGCTGGTCATTGAGGACAATCCTATGAACCTCCGCTACATCATTAGCCTGCTGGAAAAATATCACATCCAGTGCCAGCTGGCCACCAACGCACCAGACGCGGTGTATTTCCTGGACAACCGGCATTATGACCTGATTCTGATGGACATCCGTATACCTGGTATGAACGGGTTTGAGCTGACCAAACGGATCCGCGCCGACGAAAGGCTGCCCAACGTAGCTACCCCTATTGTAGCTACCACCGCAGTAACTATGGAAAGCACCGCCAACCTGGCACGCACCATAGGCATCACAGATATACTGCCCAAGCCTTACACGCCGGACCAGCTGTTACAGATACTGAATAAATACCTGAACGAAGACGAAACTGCCTTAATAATGGAGGAAGCAGAAGAGCTGCACATTAACGGTTACGAGTTCCATGAGGAGCTGAATGCCAGGTACCTGCGTACTTTGTACGAGAATAATATTGCCTATGCCGCGGACCTGTTCGAGATATTCCTGAAAACCATCCGCACGGAAGTAGGTAAGCTGGAAGGTTACATGCAGCAGAAAGATGTAGAAAGCATTAAGAACCAGGTGCACAAGCTAAAGCCCAACTTTGCCATGGTGGGGCTTACCTGGCTTAAAGACAGGATCCAGGAAACAGAAGATACCCTGCGCGATGATCCGGACCAGTCCATAGCCCAGATGGAAGCCCTTTATGAAGAGATTTCCGTGAACATGAACAGGTACTTTCCTATTATTGAAGACGAGCTTGAAAAAATGCTCGCCTTTATTAAAGAGAATGGCCTGAAAAGATAAGGCGCCTGTGCCGCGGCAGTTAATTCCACTCTGCCAGCACTTCCCGGATGCTTTCCACATAACTGCCGCCAAACAGCAGCGCGTGCACCAGCAGGGGATATAGCTGGCAAATGCCAATGCGTTGCTGCCAGCCGTTGGCCAGCGGGTAAATATCCTGGTAGGCATAATAAAAGCGCGTATCAAAGCCGCCGAACAGGCGGGTCATAGCCAGGTCCATTTCGCGGTGCCCATAATACACTGCAGGATCGTAAACACAGGGCTTGCCTCCCGGCCCCACCATAAAGTTGCCCGACCACAAATCGCCATGCAGCAAGGCCGGCGGCTCTTCAGGGAAAATAGCAGGCAGCTTTTTACACAGCTGCTCCAGCTGCCCCATCATGGGCTTATCAATTACATAACGGTCATAGGCCTGCTTTACCAGGGGCATCAACCGGTTAAAGGCATAAAATACCGACCAGGTGCTGTAGGGCGTATTGAACTGTTTGATAGTGCCGATATAGTTTGACTCAAAAAAGCCGAAGTGCGTATTGGTATTGCGGTGCAGCTGGCTCAGCGACCGGGCAAACTGCTCCCAGAAATCGTTGACAGCGCCTCCCTTTTCCATAAAGCTGGTCACCAGGAAGCCGCGCCCGTAAATATGGCCGTGGCATACCGGCTCGGGCAGCGTAAACGCGCCGGTGCTGCGCAGGGTTTGCAGTCCTGTGAACTCTTTGGCAAACAGGTCGGGAAAGCGGCGGCCGTCGTTTATTTTCAGGAACCAGTTCCCCTCATTGGTGTCCAGGCGGTAGGTTTCATTAATATCCCCGCCATTGACTCTTTCTGCCTGATTAATCTGTATTTTCACCGCCAGTTTTGCAGATAGTTGTATAGACAGTTCGTTAAGAAAAAGTGCATCTGCCTTCATTTTCACCGGTTATAGGTCATTATGGAAATAAAAGCTGCGATTAAAAGATCGGTCCTTCGTATAGTGATAACCGTAATTTGCCTTTTGTTGCTGAATTTACTGTTCTCGATCAGTGAAAGCTTTGCTTCATTTTACTTTCATAGGTTGTATGTTTGGATCAGTACATTACTCAGACGTTTTATAGGATCAGTTAACCTCAGTGTTGGCGATCTAATATATACAGCCTGGGTTATAGGTGCGGTTATTTTTCTGTTAAAGTTATGTTATAATCTGGTAAGGGGGCGCTGGCAGCGCCTTGCGCTGCTGTTAATAAACGGGCTGGGATTTATAATAGGCGTGTACCTGGCCTTTTTGCTGCTGTGGGGGTACAACTACCGCCGGCACTCGCTGGCAGCGGATATGGGGCTGCACATGCAGGTGAAGCCGTACAACGTTAACCAACTGTACCGGCTGGCCGATACGCTGCTGCAGCAGGTAAACCAGCAAAAGGCCGCCCTGGGCGATACCATGGGCGTTGCCGCCCCGGACCCCGACAGCGCCAGCCTGTTCCGCCGGGCCACCCTGGCATATGAACAGGCAGCAGCCAGGTGGCCATCGCTGCGGTACAAATACCCATCTGTTAAACGCCCGATATACAGCTACTGGCTCAACTATATAGGCGTAACCGGTTACCTGAACCCCTTTACCAATGAGGCGCAGGTGAACGTTACCACCCCGCAGTTTACCCGGCCGTTTACCACTTGCCATGAAATAGCGCACCAGCTGGGCTATGCCCCCGAAGAAACCGCCAACTTTGTAGGTTACCTGGTAGCCGGTCATTCATCGGATATACGTTTCCGTTATGCCGCCAGCCTGGAGATGTTCCTGTACAGCACGGGGCAGCTGGCCCGGCAGGACACTGCGCTGGCGCACCAGGTATGGAACCGCGCGGTGCCCGGCATAAAGGCGGATTACCAGTACATTATTGATTTTTACCGCTCTTTCCGCGGCCCGCTGGATGATTATTCCCAGCTGTTATACGACCAGTACCTAAAGGCCAACAAGCAGGAGAAGGGTATTCACAGCTATAGTGAGGTGGTAGGCTGGCTGATCGCGTACTACGGCCTGTAGGGCCGTAATTAATTTACCATCAGCACATTTACGCTGCGCTGTAAAATGTTGAACGCTATTTCTGCCATCAGGTTTTCACGGTCCAGGGTGGGGTTTACTTCCGTTATTTCAAAGCAGCAGATTTTGCGGTGCTGCATAAATTTGGCAATCAGGTCTTCCGCTTCCCTTTCCCGCAGGCCATTGCTTACCGGCGTGCCGGTACCCCGGGAAATAGAGGCATCCAGGCTGTCTACATCAAAAGAAATGTAAATGTAGTCGCAGTCGCTCAGGTAGCGGAATACAGAGCGGGAAATATTTTCCGGGCCTTTGCGCCGTACTTCGCCGGTAGTGATCACCTTCATGCCGTATTTTTTTATCAGGTGGTCCTCCTCCTTTTCATAGTCGCGCAGGGAAATGAATACAATATCTTCCGGCATCACCTTGGGCGCTATTTTACCAATATTCTTCAGTGCATTCCACATTTTGGAAGTGTTCTCATCCAGCTCATGCGCCTTATATTCCAGGTTGTCTTCCGCAATGGAGGCTGCCAGGGGCATGCCATGCATATTGCCCGAAGGGGTGGTGTAGGGGGTGTGCAGGTCGGCATGCGCATCAATCCAGATTACGCCCAGCTT
>NZ_DASTRI010000236.1:0-57910 GCF_035761305.1 Chitinophaga sp.
AGGTAAGTGTCTGGCCTACCGGATTACTGCTACCGAAATATTTTTCAGCAGTGGTTTTTGTGAGCACCACACTTAAAGGGGCCTGCAGGGCTTTGTCGGCATCTCCTTTCAGCAGCCTGAAATCAAACACGCGGAAAAAGGTAGAATCAACTGCGCTTATATTATCTTCCTGGAACTTCAGCGCTCCCTTTTTTACCAGTGCGCCCATATTAATTACCCGCACGCAGGACTCCACTTCCGGGAAATCGTTCTTAATAGCCGGTACAACAGGTATGTTGGTAATACCATTATGCAGGGTTTCCGTAGGCGTTTTTACATCTGTAGCCAGGCGGTAAATACGGTTGGCCTTTGTATGGAAATTATCATAGCTCAATTCAAAATGTACATACAGGAAAATAAGGAAACAGGCCGTCATACCCACTGCAAGGCCGGTAATGTTAATGATGGAGAACACTTTATGCTTCCACAAATTCCGAAGCGCAATTTTGAGGTAGTTTTTAAGCATAGGTTCGCTTTAGACGTTTGGTTTTACAACAAACCTGCCAATATAGATTTGCCGCTGCCACGGCGGGTTTTGCGCCTGTTCTCATACAAGCGCCCGTCCGGCTGCGAACAGCCCTGTCCGTAAACGGACAAAGCCGGGCACTTCACGGCACGCTAATTGCGCGTGCTGTGCCGTTACCGGCAAATATAAGCACCTGATGACGAAGCGAATTGTTATATTGTTCTTCCTGCTGTTTCTCCGCCTGGCGGCTTTTGCACAATTCAGCGATTCAACCCATTACTACGTAAAATATGCTTCTACCGGCTCTATTAACCGCACGGAAGACGGTAACTCTTACCTGTTGAATAATATGGCCGCATTTAAGATCAGCAAGAAGAAGGTGGTGCTGAATGCAGGGGCCAGCTATGTTTACGGACAGCAGGACCGGGCGGTGACCAATAATGATGTAACAGCGGCATTGGATTTTAACCTGTACCGGCTAAGCCACCGCTTTTTCTACTGGGGCCTTGCCAGCTACGATAAAAGCGTGTCGCTGAAGATCAACAACCGTTTCCAGGGTGGCCTGGGCGCCGCGTATGAAATAATCAGCAAACCCAATGCTTCTCTTACATTAAGCAACGGCATCCTGTTTGAGAACAGTGACCTGTTTCTTAAAGATACCATACCGGATGTATATCAAACCTTCCGTAACTCGTTCCGCATTACTTATAAATGGACCATTAAAGGCATTATTGTGCTGGAAGGCGCTCACTTCCTGCAACAGTCGTTTACCAATGGGGATGATTACATTATTAAAAGCGCCACTTCCCTTTCTATTAAGCTGCGCTCCTGGCTGGCCCTTACCGCGGCACTAAACTACAATAAGCTAAACCGCACCGACCGGGAAAGCCTGCTCTTTAACTACGGTATCACTGTTGAGAAATATTTTTAAGCCACCCTGGCAGCCCCGGGTACAATCATATATATTTTTACTAATTTGTTCCGCAGAACAATGATGACAACTATCTTATGAGTCGTAAACACCTATTTGGTATAGTCAAGCAAGTGATAGACAAGTATTTTGATTTCATGGAAGAAATTCGCGGAAACCAATACATAGCAGAAGAAGTACCTGAAATTATGACAGATCACCGTTATCTTTCCGCAAACAACGAAACCGTTTACTGGAAACCCCTGCCCAGCACAGTGAGCGATACGCAGCTTTATTTACTGGAAGAGTTCCTGGGCCACCGGTTGCCGCCCTCCTACAAAGCATTCCTGCAATACCTGTATTTTGTGGAACTGCCTTTGGGTCTGCCCCGCATCTCTTTTTTTAAAAGCATTCCCGGCGACTGGCTGGATAGCATGAAGGAAGGGATCATTGGCTACCCCGCCGACCTGATGGACCGTGGCTACCTGCCTATAGCAGATTACAACGATTACGGCGTGGTATGCTTTGACAGCCACAGCTCCGAAATGCCCAGCATAGAATATGCTATCGTGTGGCTGGATCATGCGGATAATTATACCCAACCCCGGCACCTGGCAGATAATTTCAGGGCGCTGTTTGAAATACTGAACGTACAGCTGGATAAATGGATTATACGTAAAAGGGCGGAAAGGAATAATTGAATGCCGTATGCTCATAGGCCGTATCCCGTACAAAGCCAGGCAGCTGCTACACCATTACCTCCCGGCTAAAGCGGTTACGGTATTCTACCGGCGACATACCGGTAATGCGTTTGAACACATCGCGGAATGATTTGGTATCGTTATAGCCGATGGTATACATTACCTCGCTAATGGTATGAGCGCCTCTTTCCAGCAGCTTCCTGGCAGCTTCCACCTTTACCATTTGCACATACTCCACTACAGAGCTGCTGGTAGCTGTTTTAAAACGGCGCTCGAAATTGCGGCGGCCCAGGACAGCCATTGCCGCCAGCTGATCTACGGTAATGCGCTGATCATAATTATTTTCAATAAACTCCTGCGCTTTTAAAATGCTTTCATCCCGGTGTGCTTTATATCCCTGGAAAATAATAAAGTGCGACTGCTTTTGCCGGTCTACATCTATCGCAAATACTTTGGCTATCCATAACATTACATCACGGCTGGTATATTTTTCAATAATGTACAGGATCAGGTTAAGGTAAGAGTAGGCAGCGCCGCTGGTATAAATACCTTTTTCGTGAGTCATGATCTCGTCTTTTACCAGCTGCACTTCAGGGAACAGGTCGCGGAACTCGTCGGCATGGATCCAGTGCGTGGTGCTTTTTTTACCATTCAGCAGCCCCGTGGCCGCCAGCAGAAAAGTGCCGGTGCAAAGACCAACGATCTCGGCCCCTTTGTTATACTGCGCTGTTATCCAGGGCAACAGGTCTGTATTAAGCTCCAGGCCCTTTATAACATCTGTATGCAGGGCGGGTATAATTACCAGGTCGGTGGTGAACTCTTCCGAGATCAAACGCCCGGCGTGTACACTGAAGCAATTTTCTTTTGAAAGATTGTGACTGCATTTGCCCACCAGCTGCAGGTGAAAAGCAGACGGCTTGCCTTCCCTTTGCAGCAGCTTGTTAACTTCTGTAAAAATATGATAAATGCCTTCTACATTACTGATGCTGATGTCGCCTTCCGGGATTAAAACAGACACGTGTTTCATGCTATAAAGATAACAATGGATGCGCAAATGTTTAAAATGCTTCGCCCAGGCCAATGTAAACAATGTTGGTGTATTTACTGAAACCCCAGTCGAGCGCTATGTTGGTGTTGGACTTTTTATTGAACTTAATGCGCAGGCCCACGCCGCCGGCCGGGTGAAAGCCGGTAAACCGGTAGTGTTCCGCATCTGTTACGGTATTCATATTGGCAAATACGGTAAAGCCCAGGAAGCCGTTGGGCAGTATATCGCGCCGGTACTCGGCCTCCAGGTCAATAAGCCCTTTGCCCCGGAAACGGTTCTGGTTTATACCGCGGCCGCTGTTATTATTAGGGTCCCACCCGATGCTGGGTAGGTCCAGGTAAGGTGTTTTGCTGCTGAGCGATGTCCAGTAAAAGCCCCACAGCGCCAGCACGTTCTGTTTTCTCTCATCGCCAAAATGAAAGTAACGCCGGTAATCTACGTACAACGACGCCCAGTTGTTGTTACTGCCCAGGAAGGTAGGATTTAAACGGAAAACAGCGTTTACATAATATCCTGACTGCGGGTTCACCTGGTTGGCGCGTGTATCATTCAGCACGTTCAGCGAAACGCCGGAAGAAACCGATTGCTTGTGCGGCATAGTACCGTAATCATACTTCACGTAAGAAGGCAGGGTTACGGAGTCGTTATTGGGCAGGCTGATAGAGGAATGCCAGTCCAGGTGATAGCCCAGCCCCGCCAGCAGCCCCGGGCGGATCCTGCGCATAAAGGTCTGGTAAAACCTGAAATAGTTATTGTCCATCAGCTCGCGTTTACTGCCTTCGCCACCCTTGCCCAGGCCCCAGGTGTACTGCGGGTTCACCATAAAGCGCATGTCGCCTACTATGTTGCGGTTGTTGCCCTCCAGCCACACGTTGGAATGGAAGGCGAACGAAAACCGCCCGCTAAAGGAAAAAGACGGGGAAAACGATACATTGGATAAACGGGTGGTACGCCGCGGCCCCAGGTAAAAGGCGGCATTGGTAGTGGTGATCAGCGCATTACCGCCACCAGGTATGGTAGATGGCACGGGTATCAGTGAATAATACACCTTGCCTCTTCTTTTGGGGACATTCCTGGACTTTATGTGGAATAAATCGCTGAACAGGTCAATCATGTCCAGGCGTGGCACGGTGTCCTCATCCGGGTAGTAATGCTGTTTTTGCAGCGAGTCCAGTTTTTTGCCCTGCGCCCAAACCATGCAGGGCAATAGTAAGCATATGATCAACCACTGTTTTCTCATCCGGGTAATTCGTCTTTTTAAGGGCGGTAATTGCCCGTTTATAACACAATACGCTACCAGTGTAAACAAAATATTGTGCCATTACCCGGCTGATGTTTAATAGTTGCCTACGTTAAAGGGCATTTCGTTATAAATATGCTGCAGGCGTGCGCCCCATGCGGCCAATGCCTGCGCCCGTTCCTCATATGTCATTCTTGCCGGCCCGTAAATAACCTGCGGCGCTAAAACGGTAAAGCCGGTGAACTGCAGCACGCCGCGGTGTATGGGCCGTAATATGCCGGCCAGGCTGCCGTTAAAGCCGCCTTCCACATAATGGGTTTCAGGCCCCCCGGTGGTGATAGACAGTACCGCTTTTTTCCCGCTGAATTTACCTGTTTCATAAAGATGGCCCGCCCCATATGTACGTCCCATGGCAAAAACACGGTCAACCCATCCTTTGAGGATGCCGTGCATACCAAACCACCACAGGGGAAACTGCCAGATCATGAGGTCACACCACTCTACTTTTTCCTGCTCTGCATTTATATCCGGGGCAAAACCATTTACTGCAGTGGCGTGTACTTCTTCCAGCTGCTGTTTAAAAAAGTCTGCATTGTGCACGCTTGTAAAATTGGAACGCCCTGATACCGGGTTGAGCTGCATTTCATACAAATCAGACGTTTTTACCTGGTGGCCGGCAGCTTCCAATGCAGCTACCGCGGCCCGGAACATGGCGCCATTCATACTTTTGGGCTCAGGATGCGCATATACAATCAATACGTTCATAAAAAGATTTATTTAACTTAACGCCGGCAAAATTATTTCCTGCTGTTTACATTTGTGCACCTGCAGCCTATTGTTCGATGCACACAAAAATGTTAGTAATGGCCAAACGTAAACCTGCATCCACCAACAGCCTGAACCGCCGGCACATGCATGAAACCTGTGGCGTAACCTACGCTATTGATATACTGGGCGGGCGCTGGAAACTATATATCCTGTATAAGCTGGAACATAAAACCCTGCGTTTTGCAGAGATCAAAAAAAAGATACCTGATATTTCAGACCGTATGCTTACCCTGCAGCTGCGGGAGCTGGAACGCGATGGCCTGGTTATACGGGAGATACATGCTGAAGTGCCGCCGCGGGTTGAATACCGCCTGACAGACAGCGCCCGGGCGCTGGTACCCATCTGGAAACAGCTGGAGCACTGGGGCGACGCGCACCGCGGCATACAGGAGCAGGCGCATGCTGCCGCCGTATAATATTGCCGTAAATTGAGTATATTCAGGTGCACTTTTATGAACGTTATTTCAGGCCCTAAACAAATACATTATGCACATCTCAAGAAGGAATTTCCTGCGGAACGGCGCCTTAGCCGTTGCAGGCACCACGTTATTAAAAAACGAATTATTTGCAGCTCCCCGCTTTAAGGAGGTTATGGGTATACAGCTGTACTCTGTACGTGACGATATGAAAAAAGATCCTGCCGGCACATTAAAACAGCTGTCCGGTATGGGTTATAAATACGTGGAGCATGCGAACTATGTGAACCGTAAATTTTACGGCTATTCCGCCACGGAATTTAAAAAGCTGCTGGCAGACCTGGGCCTTTCCATGCCCAGCGGCCATACCGTAATGGCGCCCCACCACTGGGACGCTGCCAAAAAGGATTTTACAGATGAGTGGAAGTACACTGTAGAAGATGCCGCTACCGTAGGCCAGCATTATGTGATAAGCCCCTGGTTGGATGAAAGCCTGCGCAAAACCTACGACGACTTTAAAGCCTATATGGATGTGTTTAACAAAAGCGGGCAGCTGTGTAAAAAGTCGGGCATGAAGTTCGGCTACCACAACCACGATTTTGAGTTCAGCACAAAGCTGAACGGGCAAAAACTGTTTGACCTGATACTGCAAAACACCGATCCTTCACTGGTAGCACAGCAGCTGGATATTGGCAACATGTACCATGCAGGCGGCATTGCGCTGGACATTGTAAAGCAATACCCGGGCCGTTTTGAGCTGATGCATGTAAAAGACGAGATAAAGTCGGCCAAGGGCGGTGAAATGGGCGGCCAGTATGAAAGCACTGTACTGGGCACCGGCATTATTCCGGTGAAGGAAGTAATAGACCTGGGCAAAAAATCCGGCGGCACCAAATACTTTATTATTGAACAGGAGTCGTACCAGGATAAAACACCGCTGGAAAGCGCGAAGCTGGATTATGAGCAGATGAAGAAATGGAAATACTAGACCGCGCGCAGCGCGCGCGGAATTACGAATTGTCAATTACGAATTACGAATTGGGGTGGTGTGGTTTAGCATTCAATGTTTGATGACAAAGCCAAGGTGCAGCAGCTAATTGTGATTTGTAAATTACCGGAATGAAGCATTTGTATTTACCAGGTGTTTTTATAAATAATAAATACCTTCCTCCATAAAAGAGCAGCGTACCGCACATGCAGTACGCTGCTCTTTTTAAGCGCAAAACGCAATCCTATTCATTATTAATTATTCATTATTATCACTGCCCGCTGTTAAACTTTGTACCCGCCGCTACCGCCTCCCAGGCCAACAGGTCTTTCAGCAGTTGTTCGCTGTGCTGACGGATGGCGTTTACCGCATCTTCGCCCAGTTGTAAACGCAGCGGCGTGTTGGCATCCGCCAAAGCACGGTCTATAGCTGCGGCAGCTTTCAGCGGGTCGCCCTCCTGGGTGCCGTGCATGTTAGCGGCAAAATTTCTTGTTGGCCCTACGGTATCTTTATACGCAGGAATTTCCGGCATGTATTTCATGGCTGCCCCGGCCAGGTCTGTCCGGAACTGCCCCGGTTCTACAATCAGCACCTTAATGCCCAGCGGCGCCACTTCTGCAGCCAGTGCTTCTGAAAGCCCTTCCAGCGCAAACTTGGATGCGGAATACGCCCCAAACCCCGGGTAGGAAAGCTGGCCGCCCAAACTGCTCATGTTTACAATAGCGCCGGATGCCTGCTGCCTGAATATGGGTAATAAGGCGCGGGTTACGCTAACAGCGCCGAAGAAATTTGTTTCCATCTGCGCGCGCAGCTCGCTCTCAGGGGTTTCCTCCACGGCGCCTACTATGCCAAATCCCGCATTGTTGATCAGCACATCAATCCTGCCAAAGCGGTCTATGGCCTGCTTCACGGCCTGCTCTACCTCCCGGCTGTTATTTACATCCATCTTTATTGCTGCTACCTGTTCAGGCATCACATCTTTGATGCTTTCCAACTTATCAAGCCGTCTTGCTGTAATAACTACTTTATAACCCTGGCTGAGCGCGTATTCTGCAAATGCTTTCCCAAATCCCGAAGATGCGCCGGTGATAAACCAAACTTTTGATGTTTTTTCCATGATCGTTTTTTTTTGCTGTAGTACAAGGTTACTGCAAAAGGTATAAAAAAACATTCGCATGCAGTATGCTTTCTTAAATTAAGCTGCGCCTGAACTTCAAAGGTGAATGGCTTTTTTGTTCAGTATGTATAGGCCTGGTACATGTATTGCAGTTTTCCTGCGGATCAATACCTTTTGTCATGGACAATACTGATAAAATTGAGCTGGCCCGTCATTATATGGGTATCTGGAATGCCGGGGAAGATGAGCGCCTGCTCACCTATGCCCACCCCGATCTTACGGTGTATTATTCCCATTACCCGCAAACCTTCCGCGGCGCAGAGGAATACCGTAAAATGCTGCAGGCCACCTACTCTTTTTTCCCTGATATTAAGATTGAGCTGATGAACGTGATCCCTTCTGACAAGGCTGTAACCGTGTACTGGGAATACACGGGCACGCATATGGCCGGTAACCTTTTCGGCAAAGAGGCCACCGGCAGGTTTGTGCAGGTGAAGGGCTTAACCGTGCTGGAGCTGGAAGGAGAACAGGTGATAAAAGAGTATGGCGTGGCAGATAACCTGGCGCTGCTATATGCCATTACCGGTAGCGCTTCATCCGGGATGCAGCCTTAGCTTTTAGGCTGCATTATCATACGGAACCGCACTCCCGGATCATCACGTTGCTGCGGCGTAAAAATGTGCAGCTGGTAATATTTACCCTGCACCCAGTCTGCCACTGCGTTATCATAATACGGGCTGCCGGGGTTACCGCTTTGCCCGCCGGGATAAATGCCGTAAGCCTCTGTGGTGGCGCTCAGCTGCACTACCATGCGCCAGGAAGGGCCATGCGTTTGCTTGGTGGCGTTTACTACATGCGTGCCACCGCCGGTATACAGGTGCATACGGCTAAAGGCAGGCAGGCTGCGGGTAAGATGACGGATGTCCGTACCACGGAAACGCCCCCACTCCAGCTGCTGCTGCGCATCCAGCTTTTGCACAGAGTCGGCCACCTGTGCAAAGGTCTGCAGCACCAGGTCTGTTAAGGTTTCTTTCTGCGGGGTATGTATGTCATCTACAAAGTGCATGGTAGAGTCACGGATAAGCCATAAGAGCGCGGCATTATCCTGCGGGTACACCATCTCCAGGCTATCGGGCCGCGCCATCAGCTCATCATCCCATATGCGGTGCTTCAGCCCTTCCCACAACAGGTAAAATACAGTAGCGCCTTTGCTGGCAGGACTGTTCTGCTGGTCCCACACTTTCAGCAGCTGGTAATACGGCTGCTGTGCGGGGGTAAGGCGCTCCTGCGGCAGGTGCGCTGTGAGCAAAGGCACGGCTGCCCGTGCAAACAGGTTGGCATTATCGTTTTGCAGCTGCATCATATCCTGTACCGTGATCTGGTTCATGGCGCCCAGGCGTTCATTAATGCGCTTGCCGCGGTACAGGTCATAATAGCCGAAGTAATAATAAGGGTAGGTACTGTCTGTCGGCTGCTGGTTGGCAGAGCTTACAAAACCGCGTTCGGGGTTTTTGATGTGCGGCACTTCCTGCCAGGGTATAAATCCCTGCCAGGCAAAGGTGCTGTCGCTGCCGGGCATTATCCACTTACCCTGATTCTTCCAGCGCAGGGGAAACTGGCCGTTGTGCCACAGGGCAATATCGCCGTTTTTGGAAGCAAATACGAAGTTCTGCGCAGGGCAGGTATAATATTTTAATGCAGCCAGGTAATCATCATAATTACGCGCATGGTTCAGCATATTAAAGGTGAGCAGCTCATTGGAGGCATCATGCGCTTTCCAGCGGAGGGCCACGCAGGGCTGGCCGGGCACATTGCTATGAAAGCTTTCGTCAAACATTACCGGGCCCCATACGGTATAGGCCACGGTATCATAATAAGGCTTTTGCCCGCGGATCTTAATCTCCTCTACCCGCAGGGTAGCATCCCGGTATTGGCCATTGTACAAATACTGCTTATGCCCGTTGCGGCACTGCACCGCATAATAGTCCATCACATCTTCCGAACCGTTTGTTACGCCCCAGGCTATGTAGTCGTTAAAGCCAATAATAACGCCGGGGGCGCCGGGCAGGCTGGCGCCATATACATTCATGCGGGGCGTGTGCAGCTGCACCTCATACCATAAAGAGGGCAGGCTCAGGCCCAGGTGCGGATCATTACAAAGTATAGGTGCGCCGCTGCGGGTTTTGCTGCCGCTTACGGCCCAGTTGTTACTGCCATTGTCGGGGTCAGGTTTGTTTTGCTTAAAATGCAGGGTAACGGCCGCCTGCGCAAGTACGCTGTCCGTGGGTATTACCGCATTTTTCACCGGCTTGTCAAAAGCAGTGCCTTTGGGTATTACGGGGTCAATGCTGTCATTACGGTCGGGGTACATGTTATCAAAATCTGCCTGGCTAAAGATGCGGCGGGCATTGGTATATTCCAGGTCGTCGGCGCCGCCGGTAAGGTCGTACGACATATACTTGAGCAATGCGGCGCATTTCAGCGGGCTCCAGGGCTCGGGGCGGTAGTCGAGCAGCTTGTATTCTACCGCCAGGTCGTTGTAAGATAAGGTATTAAT
This sequence comes from Chitinophaga sp., assembly GCF_035761305.1. GTDB lineage: Bacteria > Bacteroidota > Bacteroidia > Chitinophagales > Chitinophagaceae > Chitinophaga. The sequence continues at coordinate 10,311 of NZ_DASTRI010000236.1, forward strand.
ATAGGCGTTGATACCGGCGGAATAGGCTTCCAGTGCAACTTTGGTGGTGCTGTCTTTTAACATGGCGGCAGCGGCTACTTCTGCGGCATATCCCATGCCCAGGCGGCGCTGGCGGCGGTCGTACGCCAGCAGCTTAGGCCCCAGTATTTCCGACAGGCGGCCCTGCGCGGCCATTACCTGCAGCTCCATTTGCCAAAGGCGGTCGCGCGCGTGCAGGTAGCCTTCTGCATAATAGGCATCGGCCTCCTGCTCCGCAAAAATGTGCGGCACCATACGGTCATCCAGCCATACCTCTACCTTGCCTCTAAGGCCGGGCAGCGACAGCGTTTCGTTATAGTCTTTGCTGATAGGTTCCGCATTCTGCCAGAAACCTTCCTGCGGGCTCAAAAACTTTCCCAGGGGCGGTATGCTGCCCCATTTGCGGTTCAGGGCTCCTATTAAGGCCAGCGTAATAACGGCGGAAATAACAAAGGGTATAAATCTCATAAGAATGCGCGGATATGCAAATATGCAAATGAAATTAATGCAAAAAAATGAAACAAACGGGAGGATGTGCAGATGTGCAAATATGCAGATAAGGAGCGACTTATTGCAGCAGCACCTTTATGCATGTATCTACTTCCTCAAAGGTATTAAAGCTATGCAGCACAATACGCAGGCGCTCCTGCCCTTTGGGTACAGTAGGATGCAGGATGGCCCTTACATCCAGCCCCGCGGCCTGTAAGGCAGCCGCCTGGCGGCGGGTAACCTCATTGCCCGGCGTAAGCACAATTTGTATGGGGGTATCGCCTGGCAGCACCTGCAGCATACTGGTGGCTTCCCTGAAGCGGCTGATAAGGGCCGACAGGTGCGCGCGGGCTTCCGTCATATAGGGGAAGAGGTTATAGCTGGCCATAATGGCGGCAACAGCTGTTGGAGGTAACGCTGTAGTATATATGAAAGATCTTGAAAAATTGACCAGGTAACTTCGCAACGTGGCTGATCCCAGCACAATAGCGCCGTGGCAGCCTACTGCCTTGCCAAAGGTGTGCACGCGGGCAAAGCAGCTGCCGGCTAACCCCAACGCCTGTACTAAGCCTTCGCCCTGCGGGCCTATAACACCGGTAGCATGGGCCTCATCTACTATTAAATGTGCGCCGGCCTTTTCGCAGGCAGCAGCTATTTCTGTCAACGGCGCTTTATCCCCGTCCATGGAGTACACTGACTCTACAGCTACAAACACGTTGCCTTTGGCACGGCCCAGCTTTTTTTCCAGGTCGTGCACATCGTTATGGAAAAAGGAGAAAGACTGCGCCCTGCCCAGGCGAATGCCGTCGCGGATAGAGGCATGTATCAGCTGGTCATAAATAACGGTATCGTCTTTTTGTGGTATGCAGGAAAAAACGCCCACATTGGCATCGTAGCCCGAGTTAAAGATAAGGCCCGCTGCTGCGGCATGAAAGGCGGCCAGGTTGCTTTCTGCTTCCTCTATCCAGGCATAGTTGCCGGCCAGCAGGCGCGATCCGGTGCTACCATGCATGTAAGGCCTTTCTCCCAGCAGGGTATGCACAGCTTCCTGCATAGCGGCGCTGCGGGCAAGGCCCAGGTAATCGTTTGAACAAAAATCCACCATGTGCGGCGCCGGCAGCTTCAGCTCCCGCAAGGCATGCTGTGCGCGGCGCTGCTCCAGCTGTGACAAAAGAAAATCTTCCTTCATGCTTCAAAGCTAAGGAAAAGATCGTTCGGGCGGTTGCAGCAATGCCGGATGCAAATGCCCGATGTGTGTGAAACAAAAAGACCGTTCGGACGGTTGCCTGCAGCAGGGCCTGCAAATGCCTGGCATGCAGCTGCACCAGTTTACAGCACTCCTATTTACAATAACTTTGTAACTTGCCGCGCTGGCAATAAAGATGCCTGTATGGCAACGGCCGGCTACCTGTAAATTTTAGCTTTTCATATGTCCAAAGTATCTGTTCTTGGCCTGCAGCTGCCTACAGACCCGCGCTGGGTAGATCTCGCCTCCATATCGCTGGAGGCCGTGCTGACCGATCATGCTTTTTGCGAACAAAAAGCAGCTACCGCCTGCATATCCCTGATACAGCGCTATCCCGAAAAAGACCGGCTGGTGCAGGACCTGGCGCCTATTGTAACGGAAGAATGGGGCCACTTCCGGCAGGTGCTGGCTGAAATGAAAAAAAGAGGTTTTCCACTGGGCAAACAACGTAAAGATGTATATGTAAATGAGCTGATGCAGCACCAGGTAAAAGGCGGCACTGCCGAAGACCAGCTGCTGGATAAGCTGCTGATATGCGCACTGATAGAAGCCCGCAGCTGTGAACGCTTCCGCCTGCTGAGCGAAGGGCTGGAAGACGCCTACCTGCGCGATTTTTACCGCAGGTTCATGATCTCTGAAGCAGGGCATTATCGCCTGTTCATTGATCTGGCATATGAATATATTCCTGAAGAAAAGGTTGATCCACGCTGGCAGTACTGGCTGCAAACGGAAGCGGCTATATTAAAACAGATGGAAGTACGGGGAGATAGGATGCATTAGTAGATGTGCAGATGTGCGAATATGCAGATGTGCAGATGATGTATGTACAATGTCCGGCATTTATTTGCACATCTGCCCATCTGCACATTATCACCTGTTCATCAGAAATTGAACCCTATGTTCACATAAAACTTCAGCCTTCCATCCTGGTCGTTGTACATGAGCGACACCTCCATTGGCCCCAGGCGGGAGTCGTAGCCTGCCGTAAGGGCATAGCCGCTTAAATATTTATAGCGCGCATCCACATTCCCTTTGAAATCATACAAACCCACACCAATACGGGGCAGCACAAAAATATTCCGGAACAGCTCATGCTGGTAAGCCATTTGCACAAGGGCAGCGCTGGAGGTAATCACCTCTCCTTCATACAGCCCCGGGAACATCAGCTGGTTATGCGCTACCTTGTTTAAACCGCCCAACAGGTACCCGTTTATTAAAGGCTGATCATAATTGAAGTTCATTCCACCGCCCAGGCCTATCTCCAAAGCGCTTCTGCGGCTGAACGGAAAATAATACTTCATCTGCATCATCGCATGCTGGTAGTTGGGAAAATGCAGCCCGGTGCTGTCTGCCGGCACTTCTACACTATTGTGGTACAGGCGGTAATCGGGGTGCTGGTTAAACACCCAGCCGGCCTCCAGCTGCAGGTCCATACCACTGCGGGGATAAACCTTACGGTCCAGCGAGTTAACACCATAATACAGGTAGCTGTTCATCTGGTTGCTGCTGCCTCTTAGCTCTTCTTCCGCTTCAAAAGCAGGGCGGAAGTTAAAATATTCCCAACGTGTGCCTACACCCAGGGTCATCGTTTGTGTAAGCCCATACTGCATATGTATGTTGGCATTTCCATACTTGGTACGGTACTGCTGCTGGCGTATAAAGTCGCGGTACACATTTTGCCCGTTATTCTCAAAGTATAACCCCATCCCAAAACCAAACCTGCGGTTCCAGCCCAGGTATTTGAAATACTCCGCTTCTACTCTTGGATTGTCGCTGATGGCAACGGTTACGAATGAACGGGAATTGGGTACTATAAAATTCCTTTGGGTAATATTTACGATGGCGCTGGCATTGGTAAATGTATTGTATTGCAGCGCAAACTTTACGTAGGTAAGGGCATTTTCCTCTACCTGTATATCCATATGGGCCAATGCGGGGCCATCGGATATGATGCTGTAGGTGATCTCTTTGTAAAAGCGGGTGCCAAACACATTCTGCACAGCCGCCTTTAGCTGGTCGGGATTGTAGCAGCCGCCGGGTTTCAGGCCCAGGCGGCCCCGGAAGAACTTTTCATCTGAATGCACTAACCCGTTTATGGTAATACCGGTCAGCTCTATGTCAGGCACAAAAGGCAGGCGGTTCTTCTGAAACGGTTCGGCAGGCGGGTACAGGGCATTCAGCGAGTCGGCCAGGTGCTTGAACACCGGGTACATTTCACGGCCTTTGCGCTTGCCCATTGCTATAATGGAGTCTACACTGCCAAAGCTGGCAACAGAATAATCTTCCAGGTCGTGGCGGATGTATATATCGCAGGCTTTGCGGGCCTGCTTAAAGTCCATGGCATCTTTGTAAAACCCCAGCTGGTAAATAATGTCCAGCGGGTTGGTTAGCTCGTCGGCTTTACGCAGCCCTCCGCTTACGTTGGAGCCTATTACAATATCGGCGCCCATTTCCTTGGTAGTGAGCACGGGAAAATTGCGTACCACGCCGCCGTCTACCAGCTTGCGGTCGCCTATTTTTACAGCGGTAAAAACAGAGGGAATGGCCATGCTGGCCCGTATGCAGGAAGTGATCTGCCCTGTGTCCAGCGTTACAATTTCGCCGGTAGCTACATCTGTGGCAATACATTTAAAGGGAATGCTGAACTTTGAAAAGTCGTGTATATCGCGTGCGGGCCAGCACAGGCGGGCCAGCTCCAGCCATAGCTGCTCGCCGGTAATCACACCGGATGCCAGCTTGGGCTTGCCGTATTCAAACGGTATCTCAATTATATACTTACCGTATTCGCTTTTCTCTTCGTAGGAAATTTCCTGCAGCGAAGGCTGGTTGGCAAACAGGTTGTCCCAGTCCAGCTTATGGGCCAGGGTTTCAATGGTATCGCCTGAATAGCCCATGGCATACAGCGAACCAACAATGCCGCCCATGCTGGTGCCGGCAAGATAGTCTATTTTTAAACCGGCGCTGTCAATAGCTTCCAGGATGCCTATGTGAGCCAGCCCCCTGGCGCCGCCCCCGCTGAGCGCAAGCCCGATCTTAGGGCGGCCTTTGACCTGCTGGGCCAGTACGGCGGCAGGGATGCTACAAACTGCAAAGAATATAACGACTGGTATTACGCTTAAAAACCTCATAGTGACTGTCCGCCGACGCAAAAAATGTAATGTTCTAAAGTTAAAGTATTCATCTGACAGTAAAGACGGGCACCTGGTTTATTTCCCCTATAAATGATATTAATACTGTAATATTTTTTTATATCTTCTACCCTGTTTTATAAATCCTACGAATGAAAAACACGAAAAACATCTGGCAGGTGATCTTTGCGTCGTCTGCCGGTACCCTTATAGAGTGGTACGACTTTTACATCTTCGGCAGCCTGTCGGCCATTATATCCGAAAAGTTCTTTCCGCCCAGTAATCCTGACCTGGCTTACATAGCCACCCTGGCCACCTTTGCCGTGGGCTTTGTGGTACGGCCTTTCGGCGCGGTTATATTCGGGCGCCTGGGCGACCTGGCCGGCCGTAAATACACTTTCCTGCTTACGCTGCTGATCATGGGCGGCTCTACCTTTGCTATTGGCCTGGTGCCGGATTACAGCCGCATTGGCCTGCTGGCGCCCATTATTGTGCTGCTGCTACGCCTGTTACAGGGCCTGGCCCTGGGCGGTGAATACGGCGGCGCTGCTACCTATGTGGCCGAACATGCGCCCGATAACCGGCGCGGCTACTACACCAGCTTTATACAAACCACGGCTACACTGGGTCTGTTTGTATCACTGGCCGTAATACTGATTACCCGCAATGTTATGAAACCGGATGACTTTAACAGCTGGGGATGGCGTATTCCTTTCCTGCTGTCTGTTGTGCTGGTGATCATGTCGTACTACATCCGTATGCGCCTGCAGGAGTCGCCGCTGTTTGCACAGCTGAAGGCCGAAGGCAAAACCTCCCGCAACCCGCTGAAAGAAAGCTTTGGCAAAAAAGAAAACCTGCGCATGGTGCTGCTGGCCTTATTCGGCGCCACTATGGGGCAAGGTGTGGTATGGTACACCGGGCAGTTTTATGCGCTTTCCTTCCTGCAAAAAACCATGCAGGTAGAGTTTGTGCAATCCAACGTAATTATTGCCATTGCATTGGTACTGGGCACGCCCTTCTTCATTTACTTTGGCGGATTGTCTGATAAGATAGGGCGTAAAAAGATCATGATGGGCGGCTTGCTGCTGGCAGCGCTGGCCTACTACCCTATTTACAAAGCAATGGATAACACGGTTAACCTGCAGCAGAAAAAGGAGCAGACAGCGGCCTACCGCATTGAAAGCAGCCTGCAAAACAATAACGGCATTACCACAGAGGTCACCTCCCGCATACGCAGCTATGACGACGGTACGCGGGTAAAGGAAACCACGACTGTTAAACAGGGTAAAACAGAAACAAAAAAGGAGATTATCCTGAATTACAACGCCATCATCTGGCTGGTGATACTGGTATTTGTGCAGGTGGTGTTTGTAACCATGGCCTATGCGCCGATTGCAGCTTTCCTGGTAGAGCTGTTCCCTACGCGCATCCGGTATACCTCCATGTCGCTGCCCTATCACCTGGGCAATGGCGTGTTTGGCGGGCTGCTACCTACTATATCTACCCTGCTGGTTACGCAAACCGGCAACCACCTGGCAGGACTGATATATCCTATCGGCATAGCGCTGATCTGCTTTGCAGTAGGCGTCGTGTTTATAAAAGAGAGAGGGCTGAATGTTTACACGCCCTAAAATTCACCCAAAGTGCGTTTCCAGCCGGCTCCAGTCCAGCCCGGGGTGTTGCCGGCGCAGCTGCTGCACCTTACGGGCATAGGTTTGCAGGAACTGCCGGTGGCGGGGACTGTCCGGGTTAAAGGGCTTGTGACTGCGGGCGCGAAGCAGGTCCTGTATGGCCTTTAACAGCTGCCGGCTACCGGGGTGAATGCAATGTTGCACAAACTGCTCCCATACATATTGAATGGCTGTTTCGTTGGGATGCACCAGGTCATCTTTATAAAAACGGTAATCGCGCAGGTCATCGATTACCAGCTCATAGGCCGGGAAGTAGAACAGGCGGTCAAACTTGTTCACCAGCTGGTGCACCGCCTGCAGCAGGATGGCCTTGCTGAGGTTATTTTCCACCACGCCATCCCTTACATAACGTACAGGGCTTACCGTGAATATGATATTAATTTGCCTGTTACGGAAAAACAACCGGTGCATCATATTATCCAGCGCGCTGATGATCTCGTCCACCGTGAGCAGCTTTTTGTAAAAAGTGGCCATGGGCACCTTATGGCAGTTGGCTACCAGCTGCCCGGTTTCTTTTAACACATAGGCGTGCGCAGCGCCCAGCGTGATCACCAGCCAGCGGGCTTCTTCAAGGCAGCTGGCCGCTGCTGCCTGCATTGTATTGATGTTTTCCAGCACAGCGGCGGGTGTTAAGGCCGAAAAGCGGCTGTGATGGTCCCAGCTATGCCACAGGTCATCGTGCTGGAAAAGATCTGCGGTTGTATACTGCCTGCCGTCCAGGTAACTGTGTATGGCTTTAGTAATGCTTACCGGGTTATACAGGATGCCGTGCGGGTTTACCATTGCCCTGAACAGGTGCTGCTGCAGCTGTTCGCCCATTTCCTCCGCAAAGCAGGACCCCATCAGCAAAAGCCGGTCTTGATAACCGATGGCCTGTTCCAGGGGAGCAATGGGAAAAGTAAGGCGGAAGTTCATTTTAAGATGATTTATAGATGATTGGCAGCAACTTTCAGCAAGGGCGGAAGGCTAACCTAAAGACCACGATCAAATATTTTCTCTGCCAGCCGCTGCGCCTGTTGCAGGGCCGGTTGATGCAGGGTAAGCGCCTCTCCATGATTGTTGCAGAACTGCAGCAGATTTTCCGTAGCCAGGTTGCCCACCAGGTCGTCCTTGGCCATAGGGCAGCCGCCAATGCCTTTAATGGTGCTGTCGAACCGGCGGCACCCCTGGGCATAAGCTGCTGCTACCTTCTCTTCCCAATTATGCGGGGCAGCGTGAAAGTGCGCGCCAAATTCCACCTGCGGGTATGCCGGTACCAGGGTGGAGAACAGCTGCGTAATGGTGTGCGGATCCGCCACCCCTACTGTGTCGGCCAGCGAAATAATGGATATATCCATTTGGATAAGCTCATCTACCCATTGCATGGCTACGCCCGCGTTATACGGATCGCCATAGGGATTGCCAAACCCCATAGAGATGTATACTACCAGCTGTTTGCTGTTCTTGATGCACAGCTCCTGGAGGGTTTGCACCAGCTCTATTGATTCGGCAATGGTTTTGTTGGTATTGCGCAGCTGAAAGGTTTCTGATATGGAAAAAGGGTAGCCCAGGTAAGTGATTGCCTCATGCATCACTGCTTCCTCTGCCCCGCGCTGGTTAGCCACAATGGCCAGCAGTTTGCTGCTGTTGGCCGGTATATCCAGGCTGGCCAGCACTTCAGCGGTATCGGCCATTTGCGGAATGACTTTGGGCGATACAAAGCTGCCAAAGTCAATAGTATCAAACCCTACCCGCAGCAGGGTATTAAGGTAGCTGATCTTATCGGCCGTGGAAATGGGATGATGCCATCCCTGCATAGCGTCGCGCGGACATTCGATGAGCTTCATAAAACGATTATTTGAAAAGTAAAAAGTAAAAAAGTAAAAACTTGTGTGCTATATATTTACTCGTCTTTCTTACATCATACATCTCACTGCTTACTCATACTTCCTATCTTATACCTCCCACTTTATACTTCATACTCCCAACTGATGCTTCGCACTTTTAATTTTTAATTTTTTACTTTTTATTTTTAACTTTTTTAACTCCGTTGCTTCATAGCTTCGTATAAAATAATACCTGCGGCAACAGATACATTGAATGACTCAAAATTACCGCTCATGGGTATATGAAAAAGCATATCCGCTGCTTTTAACAGGGCCGGGTATACGCCTTTGTCTTCCGAACCCATGATCACGGCCACCGGCTCTTTCAGGTCACAGTCGTATAGTTTGGTTGCGGCTTCCATTTCGCTGGCCATTACCTTAATGCCGTTCAGGTGCAGTGTGTCAATGGCCTTTAACAGGCTGTTCACCCGGCATACCGCTATTTTTTCCAGCGCGCCCGCAGAAGATTTAATGGCTTCTTCGTTTAATGCAGCAATGCCTTTATCCGGTATAATAATGGCCTGCGCGCCGCAGCACACTGCGCTGCGGGCAATGGCGCCTATGTTGCGTACATCGGTAATGCCGTCCAGTACCAGGAACAGCGGCGTAAGGCCCTGGTCGGTGGTGTGGGAAATCACATCCTGCAAATCCAGGTAGCTGATCTGGCCTGTAATGGCAATAACCCCCTGGTGGTTAGCCTGGGTCAGGCTGTTCAGCTTCTCTACCGGAACGCCGTTTATGGGAATGTGATATTGTGCGGCCAGCTGTTTTATCTGCGGAATAATATCGCCGGTAGCGTTGCGCAGCATGTAAATGCGCTCAATGGCCTTGCCCGACTGTATTGCTTCTATCACCGGCTGCCGCCCTATCACCATAGAAGATGCTTTGGGCCTGGGGGCTGCGGGCCGGCGAACGCCATGTTTTCTGAAATCCATGCTGCAAGTTACAAATTAAATGTGCAGATGTGCGGATGTGCAGATATGCAGATGGAAGGATGAGCGAATGGGCGGATGAACGAATGAACGGATGAGCGAATGAACGAATGAACGAATGAACGGATGTGCAGATGATTGCTGCTGTTGTACAGCGCAGGGCGCGTCAGATCTCCCCTTCCAGCTGCATGAGCTTTATTTTCTGTATGGCGGCAATGGAAAGTGAGTCTGTAATCTCATGCCGTTTCACCATCTGGTAAGCCTGCTCAAAGGGTATGCGCTGCACTGTAAGCTGCTCTGTTTCCTCCGGCTGCGGGGCATGCTGCTCCAGGCCGCGGGCCAGGTACACGATCCCTTTTTCGTCTGATACGGAGTTGGAAAGGTGCATGTGAACGATCTCCGTCCACTCGCGCGCTACCAGGCCGGTTTCTTCCAGCAGCTCGCGCTGTGCGGATTGCAGAGGCTCCTGGTCCAGGGGGCCGCCGCCTTCGGGTATTTCCCAGGAAAACTGCTCCAGCGGAAAGCGGTATTGCCCTACCAGGTAAATGCCCCCTTCCTCATCCAGCGCCACCACGCCAATGGCCAGGTTCTTGAAATGCACCACGCCGTAAATGCCTGCGCCGCCATTGGGGTTAATAACCTGGTGCTCCGTAAGCCTTATCCATTTATTATCATACTGTACCTGGCTGGATAGTATTTTCCAGGGGTTATTATGCACTGTTTCCATACTGTAAAAGTATCAAAGGCTCAGATAATAATAATAGTAGCTGTCATCTTTTTCAAAGCCTGTTTTTTCGTACAGTGCCTGCGCGTTTATGTTATGGCTATGGGTTTGCAGCATGATCCATTTGGCCCCGGTAGCCCTTGCCAGGGATTTGGCGGCGTCAATGAGCGCGCGGCCTATTCCCTTGTTGCGGTGCGGTTCCCAAACATACAGGTCGTTCAGCAGCCAGGCGCGCTGCATGCCAACAGAGGTGAACAACGGGTAAAGCTGCACGAAGCCTAGCAGCTCCGCTCCTTCCTCTGCCAGGTAAATAACGCTTTCCTTATTGCGAACGCGGTCTGCCAGGAACGCTGCTGCACCCGGCAGGTCCGGCGCCTGCTCGTAGTGAATGCGGTAGGCGTCGAACAGCACGGCTACGGCGGCAACATCCTGTAAGGTGGCTTCTCGTACTATCATGTCTAAATTTAAGGTTTAATACAAAAAAAAGATGCCCGGTCAGGTAAATACCAACGGGCATGTGTCATACTTCTATCTAAATCGTTCAGATTGAATAGCTCACCTGCGCCTGCTGCAGGTGATGATGTAAATGCACCAGGTAATCCTCCACGATATACCCAAGCGTTACCGGTGCATGGTTGCCTATTTTGCAGGTTTGCTGCAAAGCGGCTGCAGGCATGCGCTGCAACACCCTTACCAGGTGCCGGTTTACTACTGCCCATAGCAGGATGAGCGTTTCCCACTCCGTGTCCTGGTAGCCTTGTGCCGCTACCCAAAAATCCTGCTCATACCCGGGCAGCTCCAGCGGCCCCTGTTGTGCGCGTATAAAACGCTGGTGGTTGTTGAGCGCCGAGTCTACCAGGTGTCCCAGTATCTCCTTTTTACTCCATTTGCCGGGCAACGGTTTGGCGGCTGCTTCGGCCTCCGTAAACCTGCGCAGCTCCGGTACGGCAATGGTTAATGTTTTTTCCAGTCCGCGGGCAGCGGCCTGCGCTGCGTTTTGCTCAACTGAGTTCATAACATTGCGCTTTATTTTTATTCACTGCCGTATTCACCATATAAACCCCCAGCAGCGTTACCAGGCAGGATAAGGCCGTGATCCAGTTCAGCTGCTCGTTCAATATCAGCCATCCCAGCAGCACTGCTACAATGGGATTAATGTAGGCATATACCGATGCCAGCGAAGGCGGCAGGTTGTTCAGCGTATATACGTAGGCGGAATAACCCAGTATAGATCCGAAGAAGATCAGGTACAGCAGGCTGCCCCATAGCTCCCCGGTAAATTCCGCACGGTGAAACTCGCCTGTAATAAAAGAGATCACCAGCATGGTAATGCCGCTGAACAGCATTTCAAAACCGGCTCCGTACAAATAGTTCACTTCCAGCGCCCACTTGGCGGTTAATACAGACCCCATGGACCACGACAGGCAGCTTATCAGCACCAGCATGATACCGAAGCGGAAATCAGGATTCACCAGGTCGGCCAGGTAATCCGAAAAAATGCCTGCCACGCCAATAAACCCGATCAGCATACCGGCCACCAGCAAGGGAGAAACCCGGCTCTTCTGCTGCACCAGGAAAAAGCTGAAGATGGTCATCCAGATGGGTACCGTGGCTGCAATAATGGCTCCCAGCCCGCTGGGAATGTATTGCAGCGCCCAGGTAAGCAGGCCGTTAGCCCCTACCAGCATAAGCATCCCTATCATGAATAAACGCGACAGCACCGCCTTACCCGGCAGCTTATACCCTTTCAATAAAAAAAAACCAACCAGCAGCATGCCCGCCGCGCCCTGCCGTATTCCGGACAGCATAATGCCGTGCATATGCCGCACGCCTATCCTGGCAGCCAGGTAGGTTGTGCCCCAGAAAATGCTTACAATGGCCAGGGCCAGGTATGCTTTTGTGTTTTTGGACTGTGTCATGATGGTGATGCTATCCCGATTTGAGATAGCAAAATTGACACAAAAAATCAATCCAAAACAGATGCAGTTTTCAAAAAACTGACCATATCAGATACCTGTTGAACCAACTATATACGGTTATTACATTCACACAACGCCCGTTTTTACAGATTTGCCAACGGGAATATAGCGCCAACAAAATAAGGAGAATATTACGGCGGATTATCAAACGAATGGGTTAAATCACATCATCACGGATATTTTTTGAGGTTTGTAAAGCACCGTCGTTCAGAACAGCTCCTGTGTGCCATATTTATGCTTCCACTCATGCTCCAGCAGCCATTTCTTCCGCCATATACCGCCTCCAAAACCGGTAAGGGAGCCATTGCTGCCAATTACCCGGTGGCAGGGCACTACAATCGGCAAATGATTGCTGCCGTTAGCTGCGCCTACTGCACGTATGCTTTTAGGATTATTGATCTGCTTTGCCAGCTGCATATACGAAATAGTGGTGCCGTAAGGAATGGTGAGCAGCTGCTGCCATACTGTTTGCTGAAAGGGCGTTCCGCTTTGCTGCATATGAAAGCCAAAAGTACGGCTGCTGCCCGCAAAATACGCATCCAGCTCTTCGATGCACTGCCTGAAAATATCGGGCAGCGTTTGCATGGTAACCAGCGTGCGCGGCTCAAAGAGGATTTCAATAATATGATCATCCGTACCAGTAAGGCCTAACGGGCCAACGGGCGACTGATAAGTGTGATGATAGAGATCCATAGTCAATTACGAATTATTAATTACGAATTACGAATTATCAGTTACAGGTGTTCAACTGTGAAATACAAAGTGTTCCCTGCTATAAGCTACGCATTACCATTTACGAATTACAACAGCGTTATTCATTAACAGACATTGCCACTATTACGCACCACCCAATTCGTAATTGAGCAATTCGTAATTACGCGCCAGCGGTAAGGCTTCTCCACAGATAGAACGTGGCATATGCCGCGTGCTGCCGCCAGTGCGCCGTATAGTCCTTTACCGCCGCAAGCGACGGTTTGGCCGGCAGCTGCAGCTGGCGCCGCAGGGCGTTGTGCAGGCCGGCATCTTCCAGGGGCAAAGCTTCCGGGAAACGGCTGTACTTCATCAGCACATAATTGGCCGACCAGTTGCCGATTCCTTTCCACTGCAACAGGTATTCCCTGGCAGCGCTGTACTCCATTTGCCGCAGCTGCGCTGCGCTTAAACGGCCTTCTGCCATGGCTGTGGCTATACCAATAATATAATGCGCTTTGCTGCGCGAGAACTGCATAGGCAGCAGGTCTTCCGGCCGCAGCCCCGCCACTACAGCCGGATGCGGATAGGTGTAATAGTCCGTGCCGTTTATCTGTGCATGATACCCGAACGCCTCCACAAAACGGCGGCGCAGCGTATACGCAAACGGTAAGCTGATCTGCTGCCCTGTGATGGTCCAGGTAATGGATTCAAACAGGTCCGGTATGCCTATCAGGCGCAGGCCCGGATAATGCTGTACCAGCGGCGCCAGCACGGCGTCCTTTGCGGCAAAGCTGTAAAAGTGCCGCAGGTCGGCATCCAGGTGCAGCCAGTGCGTGAGGAACTGCTGTACCCCTGCCTCATTAACCGGCACCTGCCATGGATTGGTTACCATTACTTCCAGCGCCTGTTTACCGGCGGCCTCCCGCACTGTTAGCAGCAGCGGGGCGCCATCCTGCACCAGCATGCGATGCAGGCAGCCGTCTTTTACAAAATGCAGGCATTCCCTGTCGGAGCGGCCCAGGAACACCAGGCACTCTGCAAAGGAAAACTGCTCAGGATATGCAATGGGAACAGTGATCATGTACTTATGGTTTACAACGCTTGCAGGCGCGGAAACCATTCTTCAGGGCTTCCTCCCGGGTAGCATAAAAAATAACGTTATCGGGCCGCGGGTTGGCAGCACAGGATGGCCGGCAGAAAATGCCGGTTGTTTTTACCGCATTGTAAAAAATGGTATCAAACGCTTTATCCTTGCTGAGCATGGCCTGCAGCATCACAGGATAAGTAAGCGGCGCGCCTTTTTTATAGGTAGCGCGCTCCAGGAAAACGCCATGGTCGTTTTTCAGTGAGTGCTGGTCTTTATCCAGGTAGTCCTTCAGCCAGTTTTTCAGCTGGTAAAAGGCGGCTTTATTCAGGTAACCGTAGCGTTCCCGGCCGGCCTGGTAAATCTTTATCCAGCCGCAGTCTTCCAGCACACCTATGTGCTTTGATACTGCCTGCCGGCTGATATGGCTGAAATGCTCGTTGATCTGGTTTACATTCAGCGGCTGCTGCAATAGCAGCTCCAGTATTTGCCGGCGCACGGGATCAGCAAGACCTTTAAACAATTCATCCATTTGCGCAACTTTACGGTTGCTCTAAATTAATGCAACTTTTAAATTGCGCAAATTATTTTTGATGTTATTGCTATTGGATGTTATCGCCCCTTGGTATGAATGATGCGGCTGCTGATGGAATTACTGGTTTCATTGATAAACACAGAACCGGTTGAACATTATTTAGAACGTTCAACCGGTTCAATGCAAAAATTATATCAGCGCGGCTGCGGCAGCGTTCTTGTCGTGATCACAATCCGGTTCCAGCCGTTGATAGTTACTATCAGCATTATCAGCTGCAGCAGCTCTTTTTCAGAAAAATGCCGGGCGGCTTCATTGTACACATCATCCGGCACATGGGTAGCCGACACTAATGTCATAGCTTCTGTAAGCGCCAGGGCAGCCCGTTCCCTGTCGGTAAAGAAGGGCGCATCCCGCCAGCCGGCCAGGGTGTACAGGCGCTGCTCTGTTTCCCCATGTTTGCGGGCGTCAAAGGCGTGCATATCCAGGCAAAAAGCACAGCCGTTGATCTGCGATGCCCGTATCTTCACCAGCTCCATCAGCTTCTTGTCCAGGTCACTGTTACGTACATAGGTTTCTAAAGCGCTCATTGCCTTATAGGCTTCCGGGTCAACGGTTTTCCATTGCATTCTTGTTTCCATTTGTTCCTGATTTTGTATGTATGCAAAATAACAGCAAACTACATCACCAAAACAGATACAGAATTTGTTATTTTTAAGCATAACAGATAAGCTTATGCCTAAAACCGATGATTTCCTGTACCAGCAGCTGGCCGGCAAGCTGGAAAAGCTGATTGAAAAAGGAATATATGCCGTTGGCGATAAACTGCCCTCTGTACGGGAGCTGCACCTGGAACATCATGTAAGCATCAGTACTGCATTACAGGTATATATGCAGCTGGAGAAAAAAGGATGGATAACCGCCCGCGAACGCTCCGGTTATTATGTGCAGTACCCGCAGCAGCGGCGGTTGCAGCTGCCCGCCATCAGCACACCTGGCTCCGCTCCTTCCACCGTGCAGGTGAATGAAAAAGTACAGCGCATCCGCGACGGGCGCCGTTACAAAAATGTGATACCGCTGGATGCAGCCGCGCCGCCGAATGAGCTGTTCCCGTTGAACAAGCTGCATAAAGCGCTGCTGCATTCGGTACGCGCCCACCGGTCGCTATGCGTGAATTACAGTGATCTCAATGGTTATGAGCCGCTGCGCAAGGTGATTGCCCGCAGTACGCTCAGCTGGAAACAAACCATTAACCCTGCAGATATTATTATTACCAACGGCTGCATGGAAGCCATCAGCCTGTGCCTGCGGGCCGTGGCCAAACCGGGCGATACCATTGCCATAGAGTCGCCCACTTTTTTCGGCCTGTTAATGACCATTGAAAGCCTGGGCATGAAAGCGCTGGAAATACCTACCGACCCGGTAAGCGGCATTTCGCTGGAAAAGCTGGAGCAGGCCTTCCGCAAAAAGCAGGTAAAAGCCTGCCTGCTCATCAGCAATTATAATAATCCTTTAGGCAGCTGCATGCCCGCCGCCGCCAAAAAAGCGCTGGCGCAGCTGCTGCACAAATACCAGCTACCATTAATAGAAGATGATGCTTTTGGCGAGCTGCATCACGGTCCCGACAGGCCTGCTACCATAAAAGCGTTTGACCGTGATGGCTGGGTATTGCACTGCTCCTCCTTTTCCAAATGGCTGGCGCCCGGCTACCGCCTGGGATGGGTAATGCCGGGGCGTTACTTTGCCAGGGTTGAACAGCTGAAATTCATGACCACCTTTTCTACCGGCCTGCTGCCGCAGCTGGCCGTACACAGCTACCTGGAGCAGCAGCGCCCCGACCTGCACCTGAAACAGCTGCGGCAGGCCCTGGCATTGCAAACGCAGCAAATGGCGCAGGCCATTCAACAATATTTTCCGGCCGATACGCAGCTTACCTGCCCCGAAGGCGCTTTTAATATGTGGGTGGTGTGCAGCAAAAAAACCGATACCTGGGAGCTGCACCGGCAGGCAGAAGCGCACCGCATCAGCATTATGCCCGGCACCTTATTCACCAGCCGGCAGCAATACAAGCATTGTATGCGCATCAGCGCCGCCCTGCCCTGGAACGATGACCTGGCAAGGGCTGTGCAGACAGTCGGAAAGCTGATCCGGAGAATTAATAATTAATAATGAATAATTAATAGCCGGCATGGTTCAAAAAGGGCGCCGGTGCTTCCAGGCACCAGCGCCCTTTATTATTCATTATTCATTCTTAATTATTAATTATTAGCGCGGCGGTGCGACAGTTTAAAAATAGCAAACTGGTGATGCGCTTCATGCAGCAGGAAAAACTCCACCCAGTCCTGTATGTTCAGGCGGCCGTAGCTTTTGTGCACGCCTACCCGCTGCAGCTGCGCTTCTGTAAGGCTTTGCAGCAGCTGTATGATCTTTTGCCGGTCGGTTTCCAGCTCTTCCAGCAGGGTATTGATGGATTGCCGGCGCCAGTACAGGAATACCGGATCATCATCGCCTACATACGGCTCAAACAGCGGCTCCGGCGTGTCCAGTATGCGGTACACCCGGTCCAGGAACGCCGGCTGATAGCTTACCAGGTGCGCTACCTGCTCCTGCACCGACCATTTGCCGGGCTGCGGCTGCGCTAACAGCTGCTCCTGCGTTAAAGCAGCTATCATGGGTGATAATGCCTGGTGCTGGTTCAACAGGCGTTCCAGTAACGATGGATAGAACATATTGGCGAAAGGAGTTAAAAATATGACTACAAAATAAGTGGTTTACGCGATGCCAAAACAGATACAGTTTTAGTAATTTTGACCAGATCAGATTTTTACGCCATGTTAAAGACCGCGGAACATTTATACCTGCAGATAGCAGACCGTATAGAACAGCTGATAGAAAAAGAGGTGCTGAAAATAGGCGACAAGCTGCCTTCTGTGCGCATGCTCAGTAAAGAGCAGGGTGTAAGCCTCAGCACCGCTTTCCAGGCCTACTACCACCTGGAAGCCAAGGGGCTGATAGAGCCAAGGCCCAAATCGGGCTACTACGTACGGTTTAGCCCCCGTAAGCTGCGCGACATTCCCAAAACCTGCGAGCCGGTGAAAAAAGCCGCTGAAGTAACGGTACATGAAATGATAGACCGCGTGTTTGCGCATATGGCGGCAGATAATGTGCTGAAGTTTTCCATTGCCGCTGCTGCAGATAGCCTGCTGCCGGCCGCCAAAATATCCAAATCAATGGTACAGGCGCTGCGCAATATGCCTGGTAATGGCATCGGGTATGAGTCTATACAGGGAAACCTGCAGCTAAGGCGGCAGATTGCCCGCATGAGCATACTGTGGGGCGGCGTTGTGAGTGAGGAAGATGTGGTAACCACCAACGGCTGTACCGATGCGCTCACCTTAAGCCTTTGCGCGGTAACACAGCCCGGCGATACCATTGCGCTGGAAAGCCCCTCCTACTACGGCTCCCTTCAGCTGGCCGCCAGCCTGGGCTTAAAGGTACTGGAGGTGCCAACAAACCCGGTTACCGGCGTAGACCTGGATTACCTGGATAAAGCCATTCCCCGCCACAACATTAAGGCCTGCCTGTTTGTAACCAACTTTAATAACCCGCTGGGTTCCTGTATGCCAGACACGCATAAACGCGAGCTGGTACGTATACACGAAAAATATGGCATTCCTTTAATTGAGGATGATATTTACGGCGACATCTACTTTGGCAGGGAACGGCCCGCTCTGTGCAAAACCTTTGATGAAAGCGGCATTGTGCTGGCCTGCAACTCCTTCTCCAAATCCCTGGCGCCGGGCTATCGTGTAGGCTGGACGCTGCCAGGCAGGTATAAGGAAAAAGTGCTGCGCCTTAAACGCAACCACTCCATTGCCTGCGCCTCCCTTCCCCACGCAGCGGTAGCGCATTTCCTGGAAAACGGGCGTTATGAGCACCACCTGCGCAGCATGCGCAAACAGCTGCACACCCAAAGCCTGCGCTACCTGCAGGCCGTAGCCGATTATTTTCCTGAAGACACCCTGGTAACAAGGCCCATGGGCGGCTTTGTATTATGGCTGGCCCTGAATGAGAACATTAATACCTACGAGCTGTATGAGCTGGCCCTGAAAAACAGGATCAGCTTTGCGCCAGGCCGCATCTTCTCCCTGCAGGACCGTTACCGTAACTGCATGCGCCTGAGCTACGGCAACCCGTGGAGCAAACAGGTAGAAGAAGGCATTAAAACACTGGGAAAGCTGATCCGTAAACTCAGGGGATAAAGACCTTCTTTTTATGGAACAGTAACTGCAATCGCCTCATTATAATTATACCTGTTGGTACCCTCCACGCTGTAATTAATGCGGGCGCCTGCACGGAGATAATACGTTGCATTCGTGTAAGGCAATGCCGGCGTTGTTACGGTAAGCGTTTGCCCCAATGCGTCATTTGGATTATTAACCGCAACCGTATACCGGGAGTCGTAGTTATTATCGCCTACATTAAAGCTTGAAGAGTTTACATACAGGTAAATATTGGTACATTCCTGCTGAAAAGCAGGATCTGTAGTGCCTCTTTCCACCTTGAACTGCACTGTTATGGTATGATCGCTGTTAACAACAGGCTTGCCGATCCATGATATAACCAGGAACGGCACCACCGTAAAGTTTTGCGTTACAGTACCGTTCATATTAACCGTAACACTCCCGTTGCGGGTAGTATCGCCGTTACTGTCTGTTAAAACAAGCGGAACAAAAGGTCCCAGCGGCGTTACATTGTAGGTGCCCGGCGGCACCATGTTACATGCAAACACGCCATCCTGGTTGCAGGTAAAATACCAGGGGGTGGGACTGGCCTTGTAGCTGATGTCCAGCATTCTGAAACGCACGCCGTTATCGCCGATCTGCGTTTGCAGGCCCTGCCCGGTAATGGAGTCTGTAATGCTCCCTTTCAGCGTCATACCGGGTTTGTCGTAATTGTCATATTTCGTGCAGGCCGCAAAAGATAGCAGGCCCAGTATGCTAAAAATGATATAATGTAGTTTCATCTTCCTGAATTGAATGAATAAAAAAGATCAATACCCTGGATTCTGCACCATCTTGGTGCTTGTTGAAATAGCTGCACCCGGTATTTCCTGGTAATACCACCTTGTATCAAAGGTGTAGGTATTCCCGGTTTCGTCGTAGCGCGCGTCAAAAAAGTACTTTCCTGCATAATCAGCATAAAAAGGCATTAATGTACGCCAGCGGGTGTTTGATTGCTCATTGGCTATGATCCTCCAGCGTTTCAGGTCCCACCAGGTCTTATTTTCAAAGGCCAGCTCTTTACGGCGTTCCTTACGCACGGCATTGATGAAAGTACTTACGGAAGATTTTTCCTCCCCGGTAAGCAGCGTTGCGCCGGCCCTTGTTCTTATCTTATCTATACAATCATACGCAACGCCCAGGAAGGTGGAATTACCTAAGGATGCCAACTCGGCCGCTGCTTCAGCGCGCGTCAGCAACACCTCTGCATAACGCATTTCAAGCCAGGGCTGATCTGACCTGTTCTCCAGCACCTGGTCCTGGGTCATGCTTTCATTCAGCCACTTCCTGATGGAAAAACCTGACATTGCACAGGTTCTGTCGCCGTAAAAAACACCGCTTGCGCCTGCAGGGTTCATCTTTGTACCGTCATGAAGCGTGTAAGCGGTTTGGCTGCCGCTTGAAGAAGTAACCAGCGCATTGGCGCTGCCGGAATTTTCATATTTCACCGTGCTCCCTTCCGGAATAAGCCGGCTAATGGAGGTAGTGGAAGTTCCCTTATAAATTCCCCTCCAGATCTGGCAGGGTACGCCTTTAAACAGGTCGCCCGGCAGTATCACGGTGGCTCTTAACCTTGGTTCTGCCGTAGCAAAGAAGTCCATTGTGTTGTTATACAGCCTATACGTTCCGTCGGGATTATATACATTCAAATGGCCGTTGGCATCCTTATCCATCCCGTCGAACATTTCAACAAAGTTCAGTGTAGGGTTGGTTTCGGATGAGTACCCGTTAGCGCCCTTATACTGCGCAGGCACATTGTAGGCGTCGTAGCCGTGCACTGATTCGGGATAACCGTATTCCCTTACGAAAATGGCTTCGGAGCTGGTTGGTTTGGAAAACAGGTTCAGGTAGTTCTTGTACTGCGCCTCAAGATCATTTGCCGCCCATTCGTTCATGTACAGCGAATATCCGCCCCCGTCTACCGCAACAGATGCTTCATATGCCTGGGTAAAGAAATTCTGCGCAAGGCTGGCGTTCATGCCGCATAAACGTATGCCGCCGCTGGTTAAGTTAGTGGTATTGTATTTGGCTATTGAGCCTGCATGCAGCATGGCGCGGGCTTTAAAAGCATACGCCGCATATTTATTGGCGCGGCCTACCTGGTTTTTTACCGGCAGCAGCGCTATAGCGCTGTCAAAGTCGTTAGCAACCTGTTTCCAGGTATCTTCTTCAGATGAACGGGCAATATCAATATCCTTGATGGATTCATCAGGATAGTTGAGCACGCGTGTTACCAGCGGCACGCCGCCGTAGCGCTTTGCCAGCGCGTAATAGGTAAATGCGCGGATGAAATAGCATTCGCCTTTGTACATGTTCACATCCTCCGGCGAATACAGGCTGGCATAGTTGCCAATGTTTTGCAGGAAATAGTTGCACTCCCTTATCAGCCCATAAAAATCACTCCAGGTATCACCATAATCGGTGGATGTGGCTTCCGTGATGGAGCCGTTTACTTCGCGGCATATTGCCTCACCTGTCATGGAAGAAGGCACTCTTAATACCCAAAAGAAATTGAAAAGCCGCTCAGGCCCGTAACGGAAGTCTTCCATGGGCATTTCGCTGTATATCCTGGCCATATACGATTTAAGGCCTGCTTCAGAGCCAAAAATGGTTTTATCCTGTATGATATTGGTTGGCGAAATATCCAGCTTGGTACATGAAATCACCGAAAGCCCCGCTATGAATAAGATGATATATTTGAACGTTTTCATGATCAGTGTTATTAAAGGTCGATGTTAAAGCCCACGTTATAGGTCCTGTTCAGGGGATATACGTTGCCATAGCTGTCGTTAGGATGTTCCGGGTCAATAAATTTCATACCGGACCATGTTTGCACATTGTATGCGTTCACGTATATGCGTGCGCCCTGGATGCCTATCCTTTTCATCACAGCTGCGGGAATGGTATATCCCAGCTCAACTGTTTTGAGGCGCAGGTAGCTGGCGTTATTATAGGCAAAGGTGGAGTTGCCCCTGGCCACCGTGCCCGTATAAGCGTACTTCCCTTTCACCCATTTTGTATTGGGATCATAAGGGTTGGCGGTGGGATCAACCGGGTGCCAGCGGTCCATGAACATTTCCAGCGCATTGGAGTAGTTGGACCCCCATATGGGCTCAGCCAGTATCTCCACATAATTTACCCAAACCCTTGCAGCGCCCTGGAACAGCAGGCTAACATCAAAGCCTTTCCAGGCGGCATTCATGGTTAAGCCAAAGGTCATTTGCGGACGGCCGCTGTAGCTGATGGGCTGCAGGTCCAGGTCGGAGATCATGCCATCGCCATTGGTGTCTTCATATTTATAATCCCCCGGCAGGGTGTTCTGATCATACTTCACCGGGCTGTTGGCAATTTCCTCGTAAGACTGGAACTGCCCGATGCCTTTAAAGCCCCATACAATATCTGAATAACGGTCGTTGCCGTTGTTCCGCCATTCATCATAACCGCTGCCAAACACGCCTACTTCACGGTGGGTGAATTTGGTGTGGGTATACCCGAAGGTGCCTCTCAATGAATAATCTACCTGGCCAATATGGTAGTGATGGTTTATTTCCAGGTCAATGCCCCGGGTAAGGTCACCGTTCAGGTTTTCCTGGGGCAACGCTGCTCCCACCACAGAGGGCAGGCTTACGCTGCGTGTAGCCAGCAACCCTTCGCGGTTGCGCTGGAAATAGTCTATCACCAATCCCAGCACGCCGTTCTTCGTGTTCAGGTCAAGGCCTACGTTAAACGTTTTAGCAGTGTACCATGTAATATTTTTATTGGCTATTCCTGTGCTGGCGGATGCGTTCACAAAAGTGCCGTCGAAATGCGTACCGCCGGGCAATTTATTGTTGTCACCGTTCGCCGGGTAAGTATAGCCATTTAAGTATTGGTAGGTAGAGGCATTGTCGTCACCCAGCACCCCGTATGAAACCCTGAGTTTTGCGTTGTCGATAAACGTGATGTTTAACGCCTTCCAGAAATTTTCATCGGAAAAACGCCATCCCAGGAAGCCCGACGGGAAAAAGCCCCAGCGATGGGAAGGATCAAATTTGGATGACCCGTCATAGCGGAAGCTGAACTCGGCCAGGTACTTGCCTTTAAAATTATAGGCAAGCCTGCCCACGTAGCCGATGTTTGCATAGTCATACAGATCGGCCGCATTGGTTGACATGCTGCCCAGCTGGTTACCGCTGTTTCCTGCAGACAGCTGATCGAGCGGCAGCGCCAGTTCCCTTTGGGCATACAGGTTATCGCCCTTGCGGGATTGTCCTTCATATAACAGCAGCGCGCTTACGTTATGTATGTTGTTGAAGGTGCGGCTGTAGTTCAGCGAGAACTGGGTGAGCATCGACTGCTTTGTATAATACTCCCGGCGGATGGTGCTCGGGCTTTGGTTGGTTACCGGCTTGTAGTTGCCGGCAGCATCGTCATAATCATACAGGTCATAGGTCTTTTTATAAGCTTTATTGTCCAGGTTCTGGTAGTCATAGCCGAACATTCCTTTTGCCCTTAAGCCGGGGATAAAGGGAACTTCATATTCCAGGCTAACAGACGACTGGAACCATTTATTGGTGAACTTCCGGTAGCCGCTTACATCGGCATCGGCCATGGCAACAGGATTGGAGCCGTCAACAAAACCGTTCTGCAAATATTCGGGATTATCATTTGCATAAATAGGCTGGATGGCGGCCGATCTTTCCATAGAACGGATGATCCAGTCGGTAGCTTCGTAGTTTTTGTCCGACTCGTCATAAATGCCGTTCAGCTGTACATCAACTTTGAGCCTGTTTGAAATTTGCCCGGTAACATTTGACCGTAAATTATACCGTTTATAGTCGTTGCTGTTACTGCGGATAAAGGATTCCTGGGAAAGGTAGCCCATGGAAGCATAGTACTGCACCCTGTCCGATCCCCCGCTGGTGCTGATGGTATGCTGCATTTGCGGAGCGGTTTTCCTCATAACGGCATCATACCAGTCCGAGCCTTTTTTGGTACCGTTCCTGTATGCTTCAATCTCGTCCAGCGAATAACGCAGCGTTCCCCCGCTTTGATTGTGCATGGATTTTTCATTTGCAAGCGTCATCCAATCGGCTGCGTTGGTGCTTTTGGGAGAGCCAATAGGCGTTTGCAACCCAAAGTTAGCGCTGTAGGTGATCCTGGTGGCGCCTACTTTACCGCGTTTGGTGGTGATCAGCACTACGC
The DNA here is from genome assembly GCF_035761305.1 of Chitinophaga sp. Classification (GTDB taxonomy): domain Bacteria; phylum Bacteroidota; class Bacteroidia; order Chitinophagales; family Chitinophagaceae; genus Chitinophaga. Next base: position 34,159 of record NZ_DASTRI010000236.1, read on the forward strand.
CGTTGGCAGCGCGAACACCGTATACAGATGCGGCTGCGTCTTTTAACACAGAGATGCTTTCTATATCTTCCGGGTTTAACCTCGACATATTATCACGGGGAATACCGTCAATAATAACCAATGCATCGCCCAGGCCGCGGATGTCAAATGTATTATTGAACGTGCCGGGTTCAGACGACTTTTGTACAATACGCACGCCGGCAAGCTTACCGGTGAGCATATTCATTACATTCTCGTTTTTGGTAACGATGATGTCGGCACTCTTTATTGAAGTAACAGCGCCGGTCACCGTTGCCTTGGTTTGCTGGCCGTAACCGACTACTACTACTTCGCTCAATGCTTTGTTTTCTGTTGTTAGCTGTACATTAATTGTGGTACGGTTATTTACAGGCACCTCCTGCGTGGTGTACCCGATGAAGGTGAACACCAATGTTGCACTGGCGTCGGGAACGCTCAGGATATAGCTGCCGCCTGCATCTGTGGTGGTGCCTTTGGCTGTTCCCTTAATGCCTATGCTCACGCCGGGCAAAGGTTCATTATTTTCATTGGTAACCTTCCCTTTTACGGTGATAGCCTGTAGAACAGGTGCGGGTGCGGCTGCTTTCCGCTTTATGATGATCGTTTTCTTCCTGATAATATAATCCAGCGGCTGGTCTTTAAAGCAAAGCTCCAGCACTTCTTCCAGCGGCGCATTGGCAACTGAAATGCTTATTGGCCGGGCATCGGCCAGCATAGGCGTATTATACAGGAAATTATACCCGCTCTGCTCCTTCAGCTCTACCAGGATCTTTTCGAGCGATGCGTTATTTTCCGTTAGCGTAATGTTTTGCGCAAAACCTGATGCGCTTACCTGCATAAAGACCGCCATAAAAAAGGTGAGCGTGAGCTTTAGCTTAAGCGGTAGTTTCAATGGGATGTGGAATTTCCATTCTTCCCTTAAGTGGAGGTAGAATTGCATACATTGTTCAATTTTGGATTTGTAATTATCGGTTACGAGCACGTGGCCACTCTTTTGGTTGTACAGCGCTCCTTCCCGGAGCCGTGGTTACCCGGTATATATTTGACCCAGCCTGGTTATTATTGCAAACTCAGGGTATTACGTTTATGTTCTTTCCCTGTATGTTAAAATGAATAGTTCCTGTTAGCTCAAGCATGCCAAGCACCTCTGAAACATTCTCAAAACGTGAAATAGATCCTGAAAATTCCTTACCTGTCATATTCCCCTGGTAAGCCACTGTTACATTATACCAGCGCGCTACTTTGCGCATAATACTGTGTATGTTTTCATTGTCAAATACAAAATATCCGTTCTTCCAGGCCACTGCTTCCTCTAGATTGGCCCTGCGGGTAGTTATTGCACTGTTGGAATCGCCAACGAGCGCCTGCATGCCAGGCCTGAGCAGTTTTTGTTCAGCGTGATTATTTATGCTTACGGACCCTTCCAGCAGGGTCACTTTACTCTTTGCCTCATCACTATAAGCCATCACATTAAAGTGCGTGCCCAGCACCGTTACCGTGTTGCCGTTAAACGACACTTTAAAGGGCCTTGCTTCATCTTTTGCTACTTCAAAATATACTTCACCGGTTACCTCCACTGCCCTTTCTCCTCCTTTAAAAGCTACCGGAAACCGTAGTGAGGATGCGGCGTTGAGCCAAACCCTGGTACCATCTTCCAATACAATCTGGTACTGCCCCCCGGTTGGTGTTGAAATAGTATTCCAGGAAACACCCGTCCCCGGCGCAGGCAGTAAGCTGGTGTACAGCACCTGTCCCTGCTTTGTTTGTTTAACCTCCACCCCGTTTTTACTGGCAAGAATACCATTCTTTGTACTGTCCAATACAATCTCCGAACCATCAGCCAGTGTCAGCACAGCCTGGTTGCTGCCGGGTTTGATGCTGTTATCATGGCGCTGCGCTATTTTTTTTTCAACAGGTGTATGTGAAGATGGATGAAAGAAGAACCTGTATATGCAGGCAGTTACCACTATCAGCACCACAGCGGCAACCGCTGCGATCCTGGCTACAGGCGCCCATAAAAATCCCCTGCGGGGTTTCATTTCGGCCTGCAGTCTTTTATATATTGCTGTTCTGATCTGTTCCTTATCGCCCATCCCCGCTTGCCAGGGATGCTCCTTCAGCTCAAACCCGTCAAGGTAACCGGTAAGCAATTCCTTTTCCTGCTCAGTACAATTCCCGGCTAAAAACTTCTCGTACAGTAAAAGGTATTCCTCCGTTGTCATTCGGGTAGTTTATAGATCTTCTAATTAATAAGAGCCCATTTTCAGCCGGCACACACATAAATTTTAAAAAAAAATTTTGCTGCCGGGGAATATATAATCTAATCCAAAGTTTTTACCTTTATTTCAGTAGAACCTATGTTTCCACGTACATTATCTGATCACGAGCTATGGACTTCCATTCTGAACGGCGATGATAACGCCTTCGCAATACTTTTTGACAGATACTGGACCCCTGTTTATACAACTGCATACAGCTACCTGAAAGACGAAGCCGCGAGCATGGAGATCACCCACGATATTTTCCTGAACATCTGGATGAAGCGGAAGCAGCTGCAAATACTCTCATTCCCTGCCTATCTCAAAGCCGCAGGCCGGTATCACGTATACAAATACATGAAGCAGTCAAAAGCGCAGCCGGTTACCTACAGCCCCGAACTGGAGGAATCAGCGGATCATGTTTGCCACAACCAGGGTGCCGAAAACCTGAGCTACCTGGAGCTTAAAAACAGCATTGACGAACATTTAATGGGACTGCCCAAGCGCTGCCGGGAGGTTTATTTCTTAAGCAGGCAGCAGCATTTAACCAACGACCAGATAGCAGGCAAACTGGGCATTTCAAAGCGCACAGTGGAAAACCAGTTAACGCATGCGTTGCATCATTTGAGAGGATTGCTGAAAGATATTTCGATAGGGGCATTTATAGGGCTGCTGATTTCATTTATTAAGAATTACTTATAAACAGGCTTGAGAACCATATGGAAGCCCTGTTGCGCAATGTTTTTCAACCCGTACATACCTAATGAATACAGCCAAAGGCAAAGTGTATCGTTATAATTAATGCTGAAAAGCAATATGCGATAAAGAATTTACGTTGTTTTCCTGTAATTCCAGATGGCAATCCCATTCATGACCAGCGCATACACCAGCATTATTAACAGGTACAGCTGGATGTTCACCCAACCGCTGCCTTTCAGCAGCACCATGCGTATCACCTTTACAAAATAGGCAATAGGGTTAAACCAGGTGATTACCTGCGCCCAGTGCGGCATATTCTCTACCGGCGTAAACAACCCGCTCATAAGAATAAAAATGATCACAAAGAACCAGGCAATGAACATGGCCTGCTGCTGTGTTTCTGTAAAGGTAGAGATCAGCAGTCCCATGCCCAGCATTACCCACAGGTACACGGCTGCAAACAGGAATACCAGCCACAGGCTGCCTGCCATGGGCAAATGAAATACCAGCTTGCCTATCAGCAGCCCCAGGGCCATTTCAAACAGCGCCAGGATCCAGAATGGGATCAGCTTTCCCAATATAAAGTGGTGCTTGCGTATAGGCGTTACATTCAGCTGCTCAATAGTACCGATCTCCTTTTCCTTTACGATATTCATACCGGATAAAAAGGCGCCGATCATTGTTACCAGCACTACAATGATGCCCGGCACCATAAACACCTTGTAATCCAGCCGGGTATTGAACCAGTTGGAATAGGTAACCTCAATGGAGGCAGGCGCATTACGTTTGTCCAGCGCCAGCCATTCGGCGCGGATGTTTGCGTTAAAGCTGCGGATAATTGTATTGGCGTAGCCGTTGGCCAAACCGGCTTTGCTGCCGTTAATGGCATTCACCAGCAGCTGCAGGCTGGCCTTGTCTTCCCGCACCAGGTCACGCTCAAAATGGCGGGGTATCATCAGCACAATATCCGCTTTATCGAGCTGCAGGTCCTCAAAGGCGGCTTTCTCATTAAAAGTTTGGCGGTGCAGCTTAAAATAGCCGCTGGCCACCAGCTTGTTCACCAGCCGCAGCGACCAGGCGGAGTGGTCATGATCCACTACGTCAATGGCCAGGTTCTTTACTTCGTAGTTGGCGGCATTGGCCAGCACCAGCAGCTGTATAATGGGTATCAGCAGAATGATGCGCAGCATGCCCTTGTTGCGGAATATCTGCAGGAACTCCTTTTGCAATATGAAGTAGATGGTACGCATCAGCCTAAACGGATTTTGAATTTACGTATGCTTATTACCACAAACAGCAGCGTCATGCCGCACAGCACCAGGCTTTGCGGCCATACTTCGCGCAGGCCGGAGCCTTTGAGCATAATATCTTTCAGTATTATGATGAACCACTTGGCCGGCATAAGGTTAGACAGCCACTGTAATGGCCATGGCATGCTCTCAATAGGAAAAATAAAGCCCGACAGCAACGTGGTTGGCATCAGCAAACCCATCATAGATGCCATCATAGCGGTTTGCTGCTTATCGGTAACGGTAGAGATCAGGATGCCTAACGCCAGGGAGGTAAGCACAAATAACGCGCACTCCAGCAGCAGCAATGCAATGCTGCCCCTGATAGGCATACCAAACAGCCATACGCCCATGCCCAATATCACCAGCGCATTAATGAACGATAGCGCAATGTAAGGCACCACTTTGCCCACTACGATCAGCGGCGGCGGCAGCGGCGATACCAGCAGTATTTCCATAGTACCCAGCTCCTTTTCCCGCGCAATGGTAATGGAGGTCATCATGGCGGAAACCAGCAGCAATATCAGCGTCATTACACCCGGAACAAACAGGAATACGCTTTTTAATGCAGAATTATACTGCATGCGCACCGTGGTGTTAATGGTCAGCGGCAGCTGTTGCGGGCCGTTCAGCTCCTGCTGGTAGCTGCCAATAATGCTGCGTGCGTAGTTGATAAGCGTGGTAGCGGTGTTGGGATCGCCGGCATCGGCCAGCAGCTGCACCTGCGCTTTCTTCAGGTGAAAGAATGCATCGCTGAACTTCGGCGGTATCACCACAGCCATTTTAATATGTCCTTCCCGGAAAGCCGCGTCAATCGCTTTGGCGCTTTGCAGCATTTTATCCACCTTAAAATAGCTGCCTGCCTGCAGCTTTTGCACCAGGCGGGTGCTGTAATAATCGCCGGACTGGTCCAGCACTGCTATTTCGGCGTTTTTGATCTCGTTGGTAATGGCAAAGCCAAACAGCACAATCTGTACTATCGGCATCCCAAACAGGATCAATAAGGTACGCTTATCACGAAAAATGTGATAGAACTCTTTTTTTGCAAATACAATGAATTGACGCACGGGAATACAATTACGAATTATCAATTACGAAATGTGAAACATTCATGAGTGCCTTTGAAAATTATCATGAATGCGAATATTTACGAATTAAAAATGCGGTGTTACTTTGGAAGCATACTGCCTTTATTAATTCATTGGTTATATCTTACTTACTATCTTTATATCTATTTACTTTCTCTTCTTACATCTTACATCTTACCTTTTACTTCTTATATCCTACCTTTTACACCCGGCCTTCCTCCTTTCACATTTTACATTCAACATTTTAGATTTTACATTTTTATCTCCTCCATCCTTATTAATTATTCATTCTTCATTATTAATTATTTTGCCGCGTGCCAGCTGCAAAAACACCTCATCCATAGATTGTGCATGGAACTGCGCTTTCAGCTCACGCGGAGTGCCCAGGGCCTGTATGCGGCCGTCTACCATAATGGATATACGGTCGCAATACTCGGCTTCATCCATATAGTGGGTAGTTACAAATACCGTTACCCCGCGGCTGGCAGCTTCATAAATGAGGTCCCAGAACTGGCGGCGCGTTACCGGGTCTACCCCGCCGGTAGGCTCGTCCAGGAACACGATAGACGGGTCGTGCAGGATGGCAACGGAAAAAGCCAGCTTCTGTTTCCAGCCCAGGGGCAGCTCGCTCACCAGCAGGTCGGCTTCCTTTTCCATTTCCAGCTTTTGCAGCAGCTGTTGGGTCTTTTCCTTAATCACACTGGTACGCAGGCCGTAAATGCCGCCGTAAAAGCGAATGTTCTCCTTCACCTTCAGGTCTTCGTATAGTGAAAACCGCTGGCTCATATATCCGATGTGCTGCTTTACCTTGTCGGCCTGTGTGTACACATCAAAGCCCGCTACTGTTGCCGATCCGCTGGTGGGCCGCAGCAGGCCGCAGAGCATGCGCATGGCAGTGGTTTTACCGGCGCCGTTAGCGCCCAGGAAACCAAACACCTCTCCTTCGTTTACCTCAAACGTAATGGCGTTGGTGGCGATGAAATCACCGAATTTCTTTGTAAGCGCTTTGGTTACGATGGGTTGCATGGCTTAATGATTTTCTTTTTTTGCGGCGCCCTGCATCAGCTCCATAAAACAATCTTCAATACCGGCCTGTATGGGATGCATGGCAAAGTCCTCATGACCTTTGGGCGCCAGGTAAGCATGCAGCTTGTCCAGGTCGGCCTCCCCATGCTTCAGCGTCAGGTGCAGGTACTCGCCAAAGGCGTAGCAGGTATCTGTTTCCGGGAAGGCGCGCAGGTCCTGTATCAGCGGGTACATGCGTTTGGCGCGTACAGCCCACATGGATTTATGGTATTGCTCAATAATATGCTGCGGCGTATCAATCTTTAACAGGCTGCCGTTCTGTATAAGCGCCACGCGCTCGCAAAGCATGGCTTCATCCATGTACGGGGTAGACACCAGTATGGCAATCCCCTTCTTCCGCAGGCGTTGCAGCATTTCCCAGAACTCCTTGCGGGAAACAGGATCTACACCGGTGGTAGGCTCATCCAGGAACAGTACAACAGGTTTATGCACCAGGGCGCAGCAAAGCGCCAGCTTCTGCTTCATACCGCCCGAAAGCTTGCCGGCCGGCCGGTCTTTAAAAGGCGCTATCTGCACATATATATCTTCTATCAGCCCGTAGTTATCCTTTACAGTGGTGTTAAAAATGGTGGCAAAAAAATCCAGGTTCTCCTGTACGGTAAGATCCTGGTACAGCGAAAAGCGGCCGGGCATATAACCTACTATTTTCCGGATGGCCCTGTAGTCCTTTACTACATCCAGCCCGTTCACGCTGGCCTGTCCTTTGTCGGCCAGCAGCAGGGTGGTAAGAATGCGGAACAGCGTTGATTTCCCGGCGCCATCCGGCCCTATCAGCCCAAACAGCTCCCCGGCCTTCACCTCAAAGGAAATGTTTTGCAGGGCAGCTACATCCCCGAAATGTTTGTGTACGTCCTGTACTACAATGGGTGTGTTCATGTATCAGGGTTTTGGCAGTTTCAACTCGGCAGGCATACCTATTTTCAGGCTGCCGTTGTTCTGCACCTTTACTTTAATGGCATATACCAGGTTGGTTCTTTCCTCTTTGGTTTGTATTTCCTTGGGTGTAAACTCCGCTTCGGCCGATACCCAGGTAACGGTGCCCGGCCACTCCTGGTATTTACCTTCCGGCAGATCGGTGCGCACAGTTACCTGCTGGCCGATCTTTACCTGTCCCAGCTGCTCCTCGCCTATGTAAGCCCGCAGCAGCAGGGAGGAAAGGTCTGCTATTTTATACAGCGGTTTGCCATAGTTCACTACCTCTCCTTTTTCCGCATACTTGGTAAGCACGGTGCCGGACACGGGGTTTACAATGCGCGACTGGCGCAGCTGGTCGTTCAGCTGCAGCACCTGCGCTTCCAGCGGCTGTGTTTCGCTGCTATAGCCGCTCACCTGTGTGTTAAGGGTGGATGCCAGGGAGCGGTACTGCTTTTCCAGCACAGCTACCTGCGCATTAATGTCATCCAGCTGCTTGGTGGTGGCGGCGCTGGCCTTTACCAGGTTTTGTATGCGCAGCTGCTCCCGTTTCTGTGCGGCTATCTGCTCACGGATCACGGCCAGCTGCGGCGCTGCTTCCGGTATTTTGCTCAGCACTGCTTTAATGTTGGCTTTTACCTGTGTTTTTTTGAGCGACAGCTGGGTGGAGTCTATCCAGCCAACCACTGTATCGGCCGGCAGGGTCATACCCTCCTCTATCCCAAAGGCCAACAGCTTGCCGGTGCCTTCTGCAGAAACGATTGTTTCCACAGCTTCAAAATTCCCATAGGCGTCTGCGTTATCATCGCCGGAACGGCAGGAAAATAATGTAAGGGCCAGTATGACAGCATTCAGTGTAATACGCATGTTAACGGTGTTTTTAAGTACTGGAAGCATATGTTTAATATCCTTTTATAAGTTGGTAGCTGATATGAGCCAGGGCCAGCTGCACCTGGTGGGTGCTTTTATCAACCCGGGCCTGCATCACGGCATTCAGGTCGGTAATGTAGTCATGCACGGTAATTACGCCGTTATCCAGCTGCGCGGCGCTGGCTTCTTTTACCCGTGTGCGCAGGGCTAGTATATCGTTATCTTTTTCCAGCGTTTGCTCCAGCCGGTCTATTTCTGTTTGCTGCTGTGCAAGCTGTACGCGGGTATTAAGGGTAAAGGTTTCCGTTTGCCGGTTAATGTTCTGCTGCTGCAGCCGCAGGATATTTTGTTCCGTGCGGTTATAGCGCCAGTTCCAGAGGGTCCAGTTTAGCCGGATGCCGCCCAGGTAAAATGCGGCAAAATCATTTTTCAGCATGTTCAGCCCCGGCCGGCCATAGCCGCCCTGTACAAAGGCGCTGATCTTTGGCAGGGGGCGTGTGGCCGTTAGCCTGGCCTGCTGTTCCAGCGTGGCGGCCTGCAGGCGGTACAGCTGCAGCTCAGGCCGCGCCAGTGTATCCGTGTCCGTATTTACCGCTGCCCCGGGCAGGGTAAGCTTTACAGCGCCGGCGGCGGGGTAGCCGGTGAGCAGCTGTAATACGGCCAGGCTGGCGTTGCGGGAGGCCGTTGCGGAAATTTCCTGCTGGCCGGCTCTCAGCTGCTCCGCCTTCAGCATATCTACGTTGGAAGGCAGCACCGTACCATTCTGCACCCCGGCGTTCAGCTTATCAATGCGCTGCTGCAGGTCCGTCTGCGTTAGCCGCGCCGCCTGTATATATTCTGCCGCCAGCAGCGCGCTGAAATAGGCCTGGGTTACCTGCTGCTTTACCTTGTACAGCTCTACCTCCACCTGCTGCTGCGCGGTTTGCTGCTGGATGGTTTGCAGCTCCCGCTGCCGGCGGGTGGCCCCGCCATCATACAACAGCTGGTTTACATCAATGGTAGCGCGGTACTGGTCTTTGGAAAACTCCGGTATGTTCACACCCGGCACTTTGAAAGGTATCTCCGTCACATCACTCTGGTAAGTGGCCTGTCCGTTCAGTGCTGCCTGTGGCAGGTAGGCGGTGTTGGTATTCTTTACCTGCAGCTGTAAAATGCTGTCGAGCACCTGCTTTTGGCGCAACAGGGGATAATGCTCCCGGGCCATCTGCTGGCATTGTTCCAGGGTAAGCAGCGTGCTATCCTGTGCAAAGAGCTGCATGGGAATAAACAACCACACCCAAACGATGTACTTCATTGTTAACTATTTTATTTAACTATTTGGTTAATTCAGAAGCAAAAAAACTATGGCTGAATGGCAGTCAAAATAAAATCGGCTACAAACTGTTTCCTTTCCTCTACCAGCAGTTTAAACTGCACTTCGTCTATACCTGTAACGCCTTTTACCAGTGGCTTAGCTACAAAGGGAAATACGCACATAGAAAGGATGTTGAGCATCAGCTGTATGGGGCTCACTTTTTTAATCAGCCCTTTCTCTCCCGCCACGGCTATTTCCATCAGGAACTGCTGGATGTTCGGGAAGCTGGGTTTGGACCTGAACTGTTTGATCAGCAGCTCCGGCTGCTGCTGCAGCTCGTTCAGCACAAATAAAGGCACATGCGGGTTTTCCATTAACCCTTCAATATAGCTGCGCACAATTTCACGGATCTTTTCCGTTAAGGGCAGGTTAGTGTTAATGGCATTGCTTAGCCGCTGCAGCAGGCGGTCCAGGGCTTCGTTAAACACCATTTCAAACAGCTTTTCCTTACTGCGGTAGTAGTAATGCAGCATGGCCTTGTTAATGCCCGCTTCATCTGCAATGTCCTGCATACGCGCGCCAGCCAGTCCTTTTGCTGAAAATATTTTTTTGGCCGCCGCAATAATCTGCTCTTCTGTATTCCTTTCCTGGGACATAAACTAACTGGTTCAACCATTTGGTTAATGCAAAGGTATAAAAAGATTGGAGCCTGCAAAATTTTTTTTGGGGAAGGTTGGTTTTAAGGGTAAGCATTGTATTGCTTAAGTATTGCCAGGTATTGCTTTTAATAAGGGCTTATAGATAAAAAATCCGGTTGAATGGTATGGCAAGCGTACTAACATTCCAGCGCCTGCAGACACCCTGCCGCCACACCGCCATGCCTGCACCCCGCTGTCCCAAAGTTCCAGATGACGGCCCTTTGCCCGGCGTGATGCGACAGGTAACGTATAATTATTAACCAAAGCCCATACGCCTGATACCGCCCCATAGCCATTCAAACAGGCGGGTGCAGGCCGGAATTGGAACTTTGGACAAGGAGCATCAAAATAAAGGGCGAAAAACTATGCATTGAACAAAGCATATTAAAATAAACGCCCACAATTACAATTGCCGCGTTTGGGCAAAGTGCACAAGCCCTGGGCTCTAAACAAATACAGCCCGGCTAACTATAACCGGGCTGTGTGCTTTCTAAACCTTTTTTTTGTTATCTTGTTAAAAAGGTTAACAAACAAGGTGCGGCAGCTTCTATCGCTTGCAGCCTTCGCATTTTGGGGTTAAACGCTATATGCAGAGAAGAGTACAATCGCCTTTACCATCACAAAATTATTAATGGCCGGCCCCGGGGACAAGCGAAATAACTCCTGAAAAGATTACGTATTTATACCTGTTTTTTTCAGGCACTTTTACCAAAGGGTTTGTAGGGCATATCGGCTATTTTGCAGCTCAGTTCACCAAAAAACCTCAATACTCATGAAACAACACCGCTTTGCTTACCATGCCGCGCTGGTGGCTATTATCCTGTTAAATGCCTGCCGGCCGCCTCAAAAAGGTCCCATTCCCTTTGATCCGCAAAAGGCCGCTTTACATACTATTCCAATTGACGAAGCAGCCGGCCTTACCAGGAATTTCCGGGCTACCCGCACCAGGCTGGCCGCAATTGTAGCCAAAAGCGGCGACAGCCTTAACCGCATACTCAGGCTGCCCAGCGCAGAATCTTTTAACCGGGATGCCATTGCTGTTTTATTAAACCAGAAAGATGCCCAGGGCATCCGCATTTACTATGGTACAGATGCAGCAGGCGTTGCCCGGCTGGTACTGGTGCCTATTGACTCCAGGGGCAACGATATTATTACGCGGCTGGTAGATAACGGCAAAGACAGGGTAGCCGCCATACCCGGTATTGCTACCGCCACGGCAGGCGCCCAGGATGGCGCACAAGCCATGGAAAAAGGCCAGCAATGCGATCCGCCGCCATGTAATGCCAGCAAGCTATCCAGATAACCCTAATAACCAATATCTATCCATGCACCCGATAGTTAGTTTTTTGATCAGTCAAACCATATTGATCCCCTTAATAATAGGGGTGATACGTTTTCCTAAAATCGATAGCACCTACTATCCTTTTATTTTACTATTGCTGATGGGCTTCACTGCTGAAGCCATCAGCTTTATTTGCAGAATGGGCTTTCATGCCAGAACAGATGTTCCCATTAACATTTACGGTTTGATTGAGTGTATCATATTACTTTTTCAATTTCATACCTGGGGGTTTCTCCGGCATAGAAAACGCTGGTTTTACCTGCTGCTGGCCTTTTTCACCCTTACCTGGATCACAGAGAACATCATCTTCGGGAAAATAGAGGATTTTGCGCTGGTATTCAGGGTTTCATATTGCTTTGTGGTAACATTGCTTTGCATTAACCAGATCAACTACATGATTGTACAGCAGGATGGAAAGTCGCTTTTCGTTAATGCCAAATTCCTGATCTGCATCAGCCTGATTATTTATTGTGTATATGAGATCATTTACGATGCCGCTTACTTTATTGGGAAGAACAATTCGGCAGCCGCCACTAAAATAATAGACCTGTTCAACTATATGAACGCTACGGTAAACCTGCTTTTTGGCGTGGCCGCCCTTTTAATCCCCGAAAAAAAGAACGATCTTTATTTTAACAGGCATTTTGAGTAAGTAAAAAGTAAAAAAGAAAAAGCAGAAAAGATTAAGAAGCAGCTGTAAAATGCGCTACAGTACCTGTGCCAGTCCTTCATTATTAATTCTTCATTATTAATTATGAACGCTTACTCTCTACAACTGCAAAACAATGGGAGATAAGATCTTTTATACGACCGTTTTTGTTTCTTTGCTCATTGCAATCATCATCATTTTTTTTGTAGTATCTATCATACTATACCACCGGCGCTATATAAAGCTGCAGCGGGAGCGTATTACCGCGGAGATCACTATACTGGAAAACGAACGTAAACGCATTGCCACCGACCTGCACGACAGCGCCGGTCCCCTCCTCTCCACCGTAAAGCTGTTCATTAACAGCATTGAGGTGCAAACGGAAAATGACCGGCAAATCATAGCCCGTTCCAGCAAGTACATTGATGAAACCATCGCCAACCTGCGGCAAATATCCCATAACCTGCTGCCCAATGCCCTGGAGCGCAAAGGACTTACAGAAGCCATCCGCGAGTTTATACAGCAGATCAGCGAAAAGCAGCCCCTGCATATTGAGCTGCGCACCGGCGGCGACATACAGGTGCAGCCGGAAAAGGCCATCCACATATTCCGCATTGTACAGGAAATAATACAAAACACCCTTAAACACGCGCAGGCCCGGCAGCTGCAAATATCCCTGAACCGGGAAGACGACCTGCTGCTGCTGCTGATACGGGAAGACGGCGCCGGGTTTGATGTAAAAAAGGCAAAAGCCAACTCCACGGGCCTGGGCATGAAAAGCCTGGAAATCAGAACAGATATTATGCACGGGTCACTGGCTATTGAGTCGGCTCCGGGGCAGGGCACCAACTACCTGATAAAAATACCCGCGTGAGTACTGCCCGATAGGCTTTACGGTGACATTACACGTTGTGTTCGGAAGAATTCAGCGGATCTTCCGCAGTTGAAAGACAGACTGGTAAAAAGGAGTGTTCCGGCAGCTATTGACGCCTATGTAGAAAATAATGGGCAAATATACCGAACAAAATGCCCGCAATAATGCTTTTTATCACCAGGCCGCCGGAAAAAGCGTGTTTGAATGCAACCGTTGCTACAATCATAAAAACGGTCATAAAAGCACCGGAATAAATGCTGGATAGATATTTTTCACGGAAGTTCTTCATAGATAATCAGTGTATTCTTTCATCAACGGGCAATGTTATCACAGGCATGTCACGAATATAATCTATATTCCACATTTTACTATTTGCAATCCACACCAATCTAACCACTTCCCTCAGCAGCGGTACGTTGAAAGCCCCGTTTCCTCAGCGTGAGGAAAAAAGCCCCACAGGCACTAAAAACTACCGGAAATTTGTATATTTATCACCGCAAAAACGGCATTGATATTACCCCAATACCCTGATAGTTCACAGTATGCAGTTCCCGGTTCAACCTGCATTTTTACGTACTGCCAATTGCCTGCTGTTGATTATTGCTTGGGGCCGTAAATTTTCAACGCAGCATAATACCTACTCCGGAAAACAATGGGCCAAAAAATCAGATTATTGATAGCAGATGATCACGAGATATTCAGGGACGGACTGGCGCTGATGCTTTCCAGGCAGCCCGATATCCAGCTGGTAGGCCAGGCCGCCGACGGGCAGGAGCTGGTAGACATGCTGGAAAATATACCTGCCGATATTGTAATGACCGACCTTAAAATGCCCCGCATGGATGGCGTTACCGCTACGCGCCTGCTGCTGCAAAAACACCCTTCGCTGAAGATCATTGCGCTTTCCATGTTTGATGAGGAAGACCTGATTGTGGAAATGCTGGAAGCCGGCGCAAAAGGCTACCTGCTTAAAAATGCCGACAAGCAGGAGATACTGGAAGCCATTGCCCAGGTGTACGCCGATAATATATTTTACTGCAAACAAACATCGGCCAAGCTGGCCGCCATGATCGTAAAAAGCCGGTTCAACCCGGTGCGCAATAAAGAACAGGTTACCTTTACCGACCGTGAAAAAGAGATCATCCGGCTCATTTGCCTGCAATATACCGCGCAGCAGATCGGTGAAAAGATATTCCTGAGCAAACGCACCGTGGAAGGGCACCGCACCCGTATTCTTGAAAAGATGAACGTAAAAAATACCGCCGGTGTAGTGGTATTTGCCTTAAAGCACAACCTCATACGGGAAGAGGAGCTGCTTTGAATATTTGCCCCCCGGGCGCCATCTGTACATTCAGGATCAACTAACCATATGCTATGCGTAAAACATTAAGCTTACTCCTTGCTTTATGGAGCTGTGCAGCCACCTTAACCGCCCAAACCCCGCAGCCGCCGGACCAGCTTTACGGGCCGCTTTTTAAAGCCGTACAGCTGTCCGGTATTTTCCCCGACAATAAAACATTTGTAGATGCCGTGCCCAGGGAAAGCCCCGCACAGGTAATGGCCGCCTATGAGGCAGCGGGGCAACCCACCAAAAGCGCTCCGCTCCGCGCCTTTGTAATGGAACATTTCCTGCTGCCGGACTCCATTAACACCCCCGCTCCTTTCAGCACGCAGGAAATAGCTGTTACCGCCCATATAAACCGCTTGTGGAACGTATTGCAGCGCGATACCACGCATGCGCTGCCTTACAGCTCACTGCTAAGCCTGCCTTATCCGTACATTGTACCCGGCGGACGTTTCCGGGAAATCTATTACTGGGATAGCTACTTTACGATGCTGGGACTGGAGGAAAGCAACCGCATTACCATTATCGAAAACATGATCAAAAACTTTGCGTACCTGCTTACCCGTTACGGCCATATTCCCAATGGCAACCGCACCTATTTCCTGAGCCGCTCGCAGCCCCCCTTCTTTTCCCTGATGCTGGGTATACTGGCCAAACATAAGGGCGACAGTATTTATACCACCTACCTGCCTGAACTGGAAAAGGAATATGCCTACTGGATGGATAAAACAGCTCCCACCAAACATGTGGTAAAAATGCCGGACGGCAGCTTATTGAACCGCTATTACGACCAGGATAATATTCCCCGCCAGGAAGCTTATAAGGAGGATGTGGCTGTAGCTGCCCGCAGCAGCAATAAATACATTTACCGGGAGCTGCGCTCCGGCGCGGAAAGCGGGTGGGATTTCAGCAGCCGCTGGTTCAGTAATGGTAAAGACCTCTCCACCATTCGCGTAACGCAGTTTGTGCCGGTTGACCTGAACGCACTGCTGTACCACCTGGAGCTAACCCTGGCCAAAGCGCAGCAGCTGGCCGGCAACCCGCAAAAAGCAGCACAGTATAAACAGGCGGCGCAAAAGCGCAAAGCCGGCATAGAAAAATACTGCTGGTCGGCCGGCGCGGGCTGGTATGTAGATTATGACCTGGAAAAGCACCGTCCTTCCACCGCCATTACCCTGGCCGGCATGTACCCGCTGTTTACAAAAGCAGCCTCTCCCGGGCATATTGCTGCCATACAGCAGGTCATCAGCAAGCGCTTATTGAAAAACGGCGGCGTAACAACCACGTTGGTAAACTCCGGGCAGCAGTGGGATGCGCCCAACGGGTGGGCGCCGCTGCAATGGATCACCATTGCGGGACTTGAAAACTATGGCGCCGCTGCCCTGGCCCGGGAAATTGCGCAGCGGTGGGCCGCCCTGAATATACGGGTGTATAAGACTACCGGAAAGCTTATGGAAAAGTACAATGTAACCGATACCAGCCTGGTGGCCGGCGGCGGGGAATATCCCACGCAGGACGGCTTTGGCTGGACCAACGGAGTGCTGCTGAAACTATTGCATATGTATAAGCTGCCGGAAGATGAAAGCGCGCTAAAGACGGAGCTTTTACAACATCATCTACCTCAAACCCTTTGCAATCGTTTCCAAAGCAGGTATCAGCTCCGGCGAGCTCCAGGCAGCCCCCATCGCAATACGGATGTACTCCTGGTTGCCATGCACGGAAAAATCTTCGCTGCTCATTACATCAATGCCTTTTGCTTTCATCTGCGGTACAAAAACGTTGGCCGGCAAATGCGCCGGCAGCTTTACCCACATATGATAGCTGCCGGGAAATAAACGGTAGTCAAGTCCTTCAAAAATAGCAGTGATCTTTTCATGCAGCGCTATGGCAATCCGCCGCTTTTCAGCGCCAATAGGCGGCAGCAGTGCATGCTGCAGCAGGTGCTGCACAAAAGCATTGAACAGGGCCGAGCTGCCGCTGGTAGTAATGCGTATAATGGGATCAATCCCCTGCAGCAATCCTTTAGGGTAAAGAATGTATGCAATCCGCAAAAAGGGATTAAATATTTTGGAAAAGCTGCAAACATGAATGGTGCGCTCCGGCATCAGCGCTAAAAATGTGGGCGGCGGCGAAGCATGCAGGAAACGGTAGGCATCGTCCTCAACCAGGTAAACATCGTTAAAAGACCGCACCACCGCAGCTATAGCCTCCCGCCGTTGCAGGCTCATAACGCTGCAGGTAGGGTTATGCACCGTAGGCTGCACATATACCAGCCGGCAGCTGCCGGTTTGCAGGTATTGCGCCAGCGCGTCGGGCATCATCCCTTCCTCATCACAATCAATCGTGCGGAACCGGTAGCCCAGGGCCTGGCCCGCCAGTTTAAAATTATTGTAGGTAAAAGTTTCAATCGCTACGGTATGTTCCCGGTCCTTCAAAACAGCAAGTATGCAATGGCCCGCGCTGTTGCCGCTGCAGGTAGTAGTTACATCCAGCTGTTGATGCAGCATGTCCGGCTGCAAATGCAGCCAGGCGCCCAGCCGCTCCAGGGAGGCCGCATCCGGGATCATTGGCGCAGGGTATAACAAGGCATATTTTTCCTGTGCTGTTAACCCGCTTACATACTGCTGAAAAATATCGGCTTCCTGCTTTATCGAAGGGTAGTTTAATCTGAGGTCTGGCATAAACAAAAATTGTTCAAAAATAAAAGATTTGGACTAACCCGTTTATTTTTTATAAAAAGTGTAAAATTGACATTTATTTTTTTTACTTTTACTATATATGGATGCAACTCCATAAAAGCCACGTTATATAGTACTATCAGCCCGGGCTAATATTATTCATCAGCATCAAAAAATTCCCGTATGAGAAGTCCATTCCGCAACCAAACCGTTGAACCCAGGTGTGTGCTTCATGACAAGCAGCCTCCGCCTGTATGTTTCACCTGACAGTTTAAAGTTACATAGCAAAAATGATTGTCTACCGGGGCAGCAACCCCGAAAGGCATTGTATTTCCTTTACTTGTTAAATTAAATCCAGCGTTATGAAATTACTATTACACTTCCTGCACAGGAAGCGGTTACTGGCGTGGGCACTGGTAGCGGCCTGCATCAGCATACTGCCTGCCTATGCACAACAGGGCAATGTGCAAACTTACCGCGGCACTGTTACAGATTCAACCGGGCAGCCGGTACCCGGCGCCTCTGTAATAATACAGAACACCAACCGCGGCGCTATTACGGGGCAGGATGGCGCCTTTACCCTGCAGGCAGCTCCCGGCAACACTATTATTATTACCAACATCGGCTACGAGCGCCGGCAAATGGTATTAGGCGGCAGCAGTACCCTGCATATACGACTAAACCAGGTTGCCAACAGCTTAACAGACATTGTAGTGGTGGGTTACGGCACCCAGCGCAAAGCCACGGTGAGCGGCGCCGTAAGCGACATAAAATCGGAAGACCTGGTGCGTACGCCTGCTACTACTGTATCGGCTGCACTGGTAGGCAAAATGCCGGGGCTTACCGCACGTGCGCCGGATGCAAGGCCCGGCCGCGGCACCAATATACAGATCCGCAACCTGGGCAACCCGCTGTATGTAATAGACGGTGTGCCCTATACCGGCAATTCAAACATTACGGCTTTTGGCTTTACACAAGGTTCCGGGCAGGATGTGTTTAACAGCCTGGGGATAGAGGACATTGAAAGCATTACCATCCTGAAAGACGCTTCTGCGTCTATTTACGGTTTACGTGCAGCCAACGGCGTGGTGCTGGTTACCACCAAAAAAGGAAAACGCGGCGCCAAGCCAAACATTAATATTTCCGGCTATTATGGCCTGCAGAACTTTACCCGTTACCCGCATCCCGCCACCGCCGGCCAGTATGTGCGCGCGCTGGTAGAGTCGGAGCAGAACCTGGGCCGTGACCCGTCGCTGCTCTACTCGCCGGAAGAGCTGGCCAAATGGGAAGCCGGCACTGAAAAAGGCTATAAGAGCTATGATTATCATAAAGAGGTATTGCGCCCCAATGTACCGCAGTACTACCTGAGCGCAAATGCTTCCGGCGGCGGGGAACGCTCTACCTACTACCTTTCCGTAAGCCGCGTTAAGCAGGATGCGATTGTACGGGATTTCAGCTTTGAACGTACTAACCTGCAGGCCAACCTGGAAAGCAGCCTGGCTGATGGTTTAAAGGTAGGCACACAAATAAGCGCACGGCTCGAAAAAACGCATAATGTGGGCGTGCCGGGGCTGGATGATTACTTTAATCCTTTCCTGAGCATCTTCAGCATGTGGCCCACGGAAAGCCCTTACGCCAATGACAATCCCAATTATATTAATCAAACGCATAACGTAAACGTAAATCCCGCCACCTATAAAGATGATGTAACCGGGTACCTGGACGACTGGTGGCGCGCCATTAACGTAAACCTGAATGCGCAGTACGATTTTAAGTTTGGCCTTACCGCCAAAGGTGTTTATTCGTACAACTATATGAATGAGGATTACGACGGGTTTGAATATACCTGGGATGCTTACAAGTACGATCCCAATACCGATACCTATGTTACACAGCCCGGCTTTGGTAACCAAAACCCCTGGCGCGAGCGGCATAAACGGAATGTAATATCGCGCTTCGGGCAGTTCCAGCTAAGCTATAACAAACAATTTGGCCCCCATGCCTTATCTGTGGTAGCGGCATATGAGCGGTCTGATTATGACAACTCTTATTACGTGGTGCATACCATTCCTACTAACAACTACATTCCTACGCAGTACTTATCCGAGCAGGATTATTTGTCGGATGAATGGACTACGGAGGCCCGTGCCGGTTATATAGGCAGGATCAACTATAACTACAAGCAAAAGTACCTGCTGGAGTTACTGGGCCGGTATGATGGTTCTTACCTGTACGCCAAAGGCCACCGCTGGGGCTTTTTCCCCGGCGTGTCCGTGGGCTGGCGTATTTCTGAAGAGCCGTTTATGAAAGGCAAATTCGGCTTCCTGAACGACCTGAAAATAAGGGCCTCCTACGGCGAAACCGGTAGCGAAATCGGTTTCCCCAACGGCGATCCTCCCACTCCTTTCAGCTACCTGGCCGGCTATAACTTTAACCAGGGCGGCTCTGTGCTGAACGGCGCTTATGTGATAGGCATACGGCCCCGCGGCCTGCCCATCACCCAGCTGTCATGGGTAAAAAACCGCTCCACCAATATAGGCCTTGACTTTACGGTGCTGGATAATAAGCTCAGCGGCCAGGTAGATGTGTTCCAGCGTAAACGCACCGGCCTGCCTGCTGCCCGCTATGACGTGCTGCTGCCAAGCGAAGTAGGCTATACCCTGCCTAACGAGAACCTGAACGCAGACGCCACCCGCGGCATAGAAGGCATGGTTACCTACACCGGCGAAACCGGGCAGGTGAACTACTCCATTGGCGTAAACGCCACTTATGCCCGCCTGAAAAGCGTAAGCACCTACAAGCCGCGCTTTGGCAATGTATGGGATAAGTACCGTAACTCCGTAGAGGACCGCTGGTCTAACATTACCTGGGGTTACCATGTGGTAGGGCGTTTTGAGTCGCAGGAAGAAATTGACAATTATGAGATCAATAACGACGGCCAGGGCAACCGCACCGAGTTGCCCGGCGATTTCAAGTACCAGGATGTGAACGGCGACAAAATCATCAACGATATGGACCAGCGGCCCATTGGCTATGCACAGGGCGCACAGCCTTATGTAAGCTTTGGCATTAACGGCAGCGTGGCCTACAAAGGCATTACCCTGCGCTTTGACTTTGCCGGCGCCACCATGCAATCGTACCTGCGCGACTGGGAGCTGCGCTATCCTTTCCAGAACAACGGCTCCTCCCCTGCCTACATGTTCACCGACCGGTGGCACCGCGAAGACCCGTACGATCCCAACAGCAAATGGATTGCCGGCACCTATCCCGCTATCCGGAAAGACAATACCACGCATGTGAACTACCGGACCAACGACTTCTGGATCACCAATGTGCGGTACATACGGCTTAAAAACCTGGAGCTGGGTTATAACCTTCCCAAAGCCTGGCTGCAAAAGGTAGGCATTAATGTGCTGCGCGTGTATGTGAATGGCACCAACCTGTTCTCTATAGACAATGTAAGAAAGTATGAGATAGACCCGGAAATCAGCGCCACTAACGGCCTGGTATATCCGCAGCAGCGCCTGTACAATTTTGGTTTTAATCTTTCCCTTTAATGATGAACGTTATGCAAAAGACATATAAATACCTGCTGATGGGCCTTTGCCTGCTTACCGCCGGCGCCTGTAAAAAAGACTGGCTGGAGCGGCAGCCCCGCACCATACTGCTGGAAGAGCAGGTTTGGAACGATCCCAAGCAGATAGTAGCCCTGCTTGCTAATTTCTATGACCGCCTGCCTACCCAAACCGGCTTGCAGGATATTAATGACGGCGCCGACGGCCGCATAGCGCAATGGCGCGACATGGCCAATTTTGACGACGCCATGTGGTCCGGCCAATCCAATGAGGACGGGCGCAATAACATTCCCGCGTATGGCTTCGACAGCTGGCGGCTCTGGAACTATTCCTTTATACGGGATATTAACCTGGCGCTGGACAACATTGCGCAATATGCCGTAAAGCTCACCGATGAGCAAAAGAAACAGTTTACCGCAGAGCTGCGCTTCCTGCGCGCATACGATTACTTTGAGCTGGTAAAAAGAATGGGGGGCGTACCGCTGGTAACCCAGCAGCTTGTTTACGATTACAGCGGCGACGCAACGCCCCTGCAGGTGCCGCGCGCCAAGGAAGAGGAAGTATATGATTTTATAGCCAGCGAAGTAGACGCCATCAAAGACGATCTTGGCAACGACGGCAACGTTTCCCGCGCCAACAAATACACTGCCCTGGCGCTGAAAAGCAGGGCCATGCTGTATGCCGGCTCCATCGCAAAATATAATAACCAGATGCCCGCCCCCATCAGCACCCCCGGCGGTGAGGTAGGCATACCTGCCTCCAGGGCCACGGAATATTATACCAAGGCGCTGGAAGCGTCCCGCGAGATCATTAACAGCGGCGTATACACGTTATATAAGGTAAACCCTGACCCGGGTGAGAACTTCTACGAAGCCATCACCAAAAAATCCGGCAACAGGGAAGTGATATTTGTAAAGGATTTCCTGACCCCGCAAAAGCGGCACTGGTTCTCTTATGACAACATTGTACGCGGCATACGGGAAGACAACCTGGGCTCATCGTCCGTAACGCCTTCCCTGAACCTGGTGGAAAGCTATGAGTACCTTGACGGCAGCGCCGGCGCGCTTAAAACCCGCAACGCCGATAACAGCGACTATATCTACTACACCAACATCCAGGACATATTTACCAATAAGGATGCCCGTTTATACGGCACCGTTATTTACCCCGGCACCACCTTTAAGGGGCTGCCTGTGGGCATACAGGCAGGTGTAATGGCATGGAATGCCGGCCGCAATGCCTACGATGTAATAGAAGGCAGCGACCTTAATACCACCTATACAGACGGGAAAACGCTTACCGGCGCCTCCGGCCCCCACCGTTCCATACAGGAAGTGTCCAACACCGGCTTTTACCTGCGCAAGTATATTGACCCCGGCGCACGCACCAGCACCCGCGGCATACAAAGCGATATATGGTGGGTATGGTTCCGGCTGGGCGAAATTTACCTGAACGCCGGCGAAGCCGCCTTTGAGCTGGGCCTTACCGGCGAAGCGCTCACCTACATTAACGCCATCCGGGAACGGGCAGGTTTTGGCCCTAACAGCCTTACCACGCTCACCCTGGCGCGCATACAAAACGAGCGCCGCGTAGAGCTGGCCTTTGAGAACCACCGCCTGTGGGACCTGAAACGCTGGCGCATTGCAGACAAGCTGTGGAACGGCAACGTAGGCAATCCCAACGCCATGATCTATGCCCTGTACCCCTACCGGGTAGTGCGCCCCGGCGATGCCGCCCGCAACGGGAAATACGTATTCGTAAAAATGATAGCGCCGCGTTTCCGCGCGCCCAGGTTCTTCCAGCTCGGGAATTACTATTCGTCCATAGACCAGGCAGTGATCAACAACAACCCGAAAATTGTTAAAAATCCTTTTCAATAAATTATTATGCAACGGATCATTATCACAGGTATAGCCCTGCTGCTGTTAATCACAGCAGGATGTAAGAAAGATAATTATGAGGAGCCCAAATCAACCCTCACCGGCCAGGTGGTGTACGATAAACAGCCGGTAGGCCTGCGCTCCAACGGGGTGCAGCTGGAGCTGTGGCAGCACGGTTATGAGGTGTTTTCCAAAATACCCGTGTATATTGCACAGGACGGCACTTTTTCCGTTTCCCTGTTCGACGGCAGCTACAAGCTGGTGCTGCTAAGGGGTAACGGCCCCTGGGTAAATAACTCAGATTCGCTGGATGTTACGGTAAGCGGCCATACCAGCATTGAGGTGCCGGTAGAGCCTTACTTTGTTATCAGCAACGCCAGCCTGGCGCAGAACGGGTCTGATATAACCGCCACCGTTACCATACAGCAGGTGAACAACAGCCTTCCGCTGGATGCGGTATCTGTGTACCTGGGCTCCACCACTATTGTAGACCAGGTGAACAGCGTGGCCGGCGCCACTGTGGCAGCCGCAGACATTACAGATATTACACAGCCGGTTACCTTAACCGTGGCCATACCGCCGTCTCTTTCCGCCAAAGGGTATGTATATGCCCGCGTAGGCGTAAAAACAGCCGGCATAGCCGAGATGTTATATAACCAGCCACAGAAAATAGATCTTCAATAACAACAGCTGCTATACTGCAGCCGCCGGGCAGCGGGCCGCTTACCGTAAACGGCAGCGCTGATCCGGCGGTGCAGCATAGCAATAAACCGCGGGAAAATTACAGGATGAACGAAACAGATTTACAGGGCATAGCCCGGCAGCTTAGCAATCCACAGGGTGAAACAGGCATTAAGGTAGCCGCTAACATGAAGGTGAATAACGGCGGCCTTATACAGCGTACCATTGACCTGCTGCAATGCAGGGAAAATGATACGGTGCTGGAAATTGGCCCTGCAGACGGGGGTTATGTGCCCTACCTGCTGTCGCGCGCGCCCGGCATTACCTACTACGGCATTGATATTTCAACCACCATGGTGCAGCAGGCCATGCAGCAGCATGCAGCGCTGGTTGCAAACGGCAGGGCATCCTTTACCCTGGGCAATGGCCTGGACCTGCCCTATGCGGGTAATTTTTATGACGGGATATATACCATTAACACCCTTTACTTCTGGCAGGAGCCACTGCAATTACTGG
>NZ_DASTRI010000237.1:0-9415 GCF_035761305.1 Chitinophaga sp.
CATATAATGCAGTTTTAAAAATCGAGTGTTATAGTTTACCGTATGCCTTCAGGTAGTCAATTTTAGCCACTATGGTGTTGTACAAGGCATCAAAATAATTCTGCTGGGCGGTGAACAGGTCATTTTCCGCGGTGCTCATCTCAAGGCTGCTGCCCACGCCTTCCCGGTACTTGATTTGGGTGGTGTTGTATACCTCCTGCGCCAGCTTCATGTTCTGCTCCTGCGATTGCAGGGTAAGCAGGTTATTGCGGAAGCTGGAAGCGGATTGTGACTGTTCAAGATCAATAGACAGCTTCAGGTTCTCTATGTTATTCTCTGTTTTCTTTACTGCCAGGAAAGCCTGGTCTACCTGCCGCTTGCGCTGGAACCCGCTGAAAATGGGTACCGACAGGTTAAGCCCCAGCATGCTGTAGCCGTACCAGGTGGGGTTCTGGAAATAATCGAACTTGCTGGTACCTCTCAATGAACCGGCAGAGGCGTAAAAAGACAGCGTTGGCAGGCCTTTCAGCTTATACCGTTTCAGGTCATATTCATTCGCACGCTTTTGCGCCTGCAGCACCTGGTATTCTATACGCTGGTCGTAGCTGAAGTTATCGGTGCTTACGGTTTGCGCGGCAATGGCTTCCGTAGTGAGGGAATCTGTGAGCACAATTTCCTGCGCCATCGGCATTCCCATCTGGAATTTGAGGGCTGCGGTGCCTACTTCTATGAGGTTACGCAGCTTGGTAAGCTCTGTATTCAGGTTAGCCATTTGTACGGTCAGGCGGTCAACATCCAGCTTTTCCGCCAGCCCGCTTTTATAGGTTTCACGGGTGTCGGACAATGTTTTTTCCAGGGTGCTGACGTTGCCTTTGAGGATGGTGAGCGCCTTGTTCGCGGAGAGTACGTTGTAATAGGCCTTGTATACGGCCACCTTTACATCTACCTCTGATTTTTGCACGTTACGGGCCACCAGGTCCTCCAGGGTTTTGCGGGCCTGCAGGGCCACCAGCACGCTGGGATCAAACAAGGTTTGGGTAAGCTTTACCTCACCCGTCATGTTATGCGTAAGCTGGAATGCCACGGCCTGGTAAGTGCCTTCCGGTACGTTCGGGTCAAAGTTGTGCAGGTCAATCTGCTGCTTTTGCAGCACCGGTGAGTAAGAGTAGGCGCCGTTGGCGGTAATGGCCGGCAATGCCAGCCCGCTTACTTCCTTGTTTTTGGCCAGCTGTATCAGCTCATCCAGCTTGGTGTTTTTAATAGATGTTTGATTAGCCAGAGCATAATCCACTGCCTCCTTAGCGCTTAGCTGTAATGGCTCCTGCTGCGGCGCCGGTTGTTGCTGGGCGCGCAGGCGGGTGGTAAATGCCATTACCAGCAGCAAAGAAACGGCCAGGATAATGTGCGTTCGTTCTGATTGCATACAGTTGTATCTATTTGTTTTGCGATAGTTGTTGTTGCCTGTATTGTTCTATTAAACGGAATCCTTCAGCTGCTGCCACGCCATATAAGAAATGTTCCAGCAGCACGCGCTGCACCTTTCCCATATCATACCCTGCCATAGGAAATACCTCCGGCTGAAAGCACACCATGGCGGAAGCAATGCGGAACTGGGTGAGGATATTCACATCCAGGTCTTTCCGGTACAGCCCTTCTGCAATGCCGCGTTCCAGGTTTTTGCGTATGGTGGCGCGCAGGGAGCTGTTGCGGTATTCCTGGAAAACCAGGAAGGCTTTGGAATGGAACTTTTGCAGGTCCAGCATAATTACCGGGTTCATGTTCCGCAGCTTCTCATCCATCATATTCATGATCTCAAACAGCTCTTCTATGGCGTTGGCGGATTTGCTGATAATAATGCGCTCTTCCTCCTGTATAATTTCCAGGTAGCGGCTGATGGCATGTACTACCATATCGTCTTTATCAACAAAGTGCGCATACAGGGTTTTTTTGGAAATCCCCATGCGGGTGGCAATATCGTCCATGGTAATGGAGCGGGTGCCGTATTGCCGGAACAGGCCAAAGGCGGTGTCTAATATTCTTTCCTGTACTTCCATGTCTGATTTCAAAGCGGGCTGTAAGCGATACAAAATCCCCGGACAAAACTAGGGAAACTTTTTAAACTACAAAAGTTTCCATAATAAAAAATGTGAAATTGTTGGAAGAGAAGGGGGAGATGGGCGGATGTGCAGATATGCAGATGTGGGGATGTAGGGATATGCCGATATGTGATGTGCAGATATACAGACATGCGGATATGCGGATGTGCAGATGTGCGGACACGCGGATGGGGCGACCGGGTATTAGTGGCAGGCGTACTGCGTTGATAGTATTTTAACAGTTGCAAACGGAGCTACCAGGAGCAAGGAGAACCAAAGGAGAAGGCCAGGAGAACCAAAGGAGAAGCGGGAGAAAATAGCATGGTATTTTATATGGAATAACCTGGCGGCGAAGCAGGATAATGGAAGGCCGCCTGATATGAACAGCGCAGGTGTGCTTATGTAAGTAGGCCTAAATTGGAATAATCTAGCTAATTTGCGTGCGGAATTACCATAGCACATTATATCCGCACTTTCACATTACTTAAATATTACATTGCTTAAATATTATGTCGCCCGAACTTAAAATGAAAGCCATGGCCGCCCGCCTGCTGCGATACTTTTTCCAGGGTTTGCTGATCCTTGCGCCCATTGGTATTACGGCATTCACCATTTACTGGGCGTTTATTACTGTTGACAACCTGCTGCCTACCTCCCTGCTGCCGGAAGATACGCTGGTATATAAATACCTGCATTACAAGGGAGTAGGGTTTGTGCTGGTACTGCTGCTGATCATTATTGTAGGCTACCTCAGCTCCTCCTTTATCGTGGGCCGCCTGTTTGATATGTTTGACCGCCTGCTGGAGCGCACTCCTTTTATTAAATATATATACAGCTCCGTAAAAGACGTGTTTGACGCCTTTGTAGGCGAAAAAAAGAAATTTGACCACCCGGTGCTGGTGCAGCTATACGGGCTGGATGTTTGGGAAATGGGCTTTATTACCCAAACCGATGTAAGCCACCTGGGCCTCGAAGGTTACCTGGCCGTGTATGTACCCCATGCCTATGCCATTACCGGCAAAGTATTTATGGTGCCTAAAGGAAGGGTGAAGCCGCTGGAGAACATTTCCGCGGGCGAAGCCATGAAGTTTGCGGTGAGCGGCGGCGTTACTTCCATTGAAGGCCATTCTGCCAAATAAAAAGGCTTATTTCAGCACCTCATCTGCAAACTGCCATAGCAGGTGGTTAAATACCTGCGGCTGGTCGTAGTTGACCAGGTGCCCGGCTGCCGGTACTTTAAAAATGGTGTTTTTCCACTTACGCTTAAAAGATAAGCCATCCAGGTAATTGATCCGTACTACATTTTCATGCTGGCCCATTACCAGGCATAAAGGCAGCTGGCTATGCTGCAGGCCGTCTATATGATCGGCCGTACCCGCTCCATCGGCTCGCATGTACCGGCCAAAGGTGGTACGGAATACAGGATCGGTATCATAATAATATTGTTTGCAGCCGGCTATGAACTGGTCCGTGGGGCGGTACACCAGCCTTTTGCTGTAAGCGGTTAAAGCGGCGTCTGAGGGGGTTGCTGTAAGCACCTGCTCAAAAGGGGATGCCAGCAGGGCTGCTGTCCAGGGAATATCGCGGTTCACAATGGCTGCGCCGGCAAAAAACAATCCTTTGGGCGGGATGGCTAACCGCGGCAATGCTTCGCTGATAATGTTAGTGCCGGATGAAATGCCCACCAGCAGGTAGTTTTCCCAGGTGCTGCCGTTAATATAATCCGCCAGCTGCCGCGCCATGCCGGCAATGCTGTAGTCCTGCTCCGGTGTAGCGCTGCGGCCCGAACGCCCATGGCCGGGCAGGTCCAGGGCTACCAGGCGGAAGGCTTCCTGCAATAGCTCGTCTTTTAATTGCGGGTTCCATATATCGGACCGTTGCAGGCCTCCGTGTATGAAAATAATGGCTTTGTTGGTATTACCGGTGCTGCGGGTAAAAATGGGCATACCATTTACCGGAATCGTTGTAATATTTTCCATAGTTGTATTGGGTCCCTACTTCACGGCATTGGGTTATAAGGTGCTGCTGTTCCAGTTTTTCAGGTTTGTGCCAGAGGCGGGGTATTTATTTATTAAATATAAAGCTGCACCAGCGATCTGCCATGCGTTTAACCAACCATTAACAAAACAGCATACAGTTGCGCATGCGTACTTTTTTTTGATTATTTTAGCGACTGCAATCCTCTCTCAGTACGGCTTTTTAATTGCTTACAGCTAAACTGTTACTGTTATGTACAAGCTACTTTTACCGGTACTGCTGTTTGGGTTGCTGTTACCCTGCCGGCTTAACGGCTGGGGCTTTTTTGCGCATCAGCGTATTAACCGGCTGGCAGTATTTTCATTACCGCCGGAGATGCTGGTATTTTATAAACCGCATTTGGAGTTCATTGCACAACATGCCACGGACCCGGACAAAAGAAGGTACGTGGTGTTGGCAGAAGGCCCGCGGCACTACATAGATATTGATCATTACGGACCACCGCCTTTTGACAGCCTGCCCCGTTCGTGGCAGGAGGCTGTAGCCCGGTATACGGAAGATACGTTGCGGCAGCATGGCATACTGCCCTGGCACATTCCCCGTATGGTGGCCCGTTTAACCAAAGCGTTTGCAGAAAAGGATGCGGCCCGCATTCTAAAATTATCTGCAGACCTGGGCCATTACATGGCCGATGCCTATGTGCCGCTGCACGCCAGCTCCAATCATAACGGACAATTTACCGGCCAGCAGGGCATTCACGGCTTGTGGGAGTCGCGCATACCGGAGCTGGTAGCGGATAAAACATTTAATTACTGGGCAGGCAAAGCCGCCTATATTGCAGATGTGCCTGCCTTTGCATGGCAGGTTGTAATAAGCAGCGCACTCGCCGCCGATACTGTGCTGCGGCTGGAAAAGGAGCTGAGCCGGCGGTTTGCGCCAGCCAGGCGTTACGCTTATGAAAAACGCAACGGCGTGCTGGTGCGCAATTATTCAAAAGCCTATACACTGGCCTATCATCAGCTCCTGGGCAATATGGTGGAACGGCGCATGCGGGGTGCCATACAGGCAGCTGCCAGCTGCTGGTATACCGCCTGGGTAAATGCGGGGCAGCCTCCTTTGCAGGAGTTGGCCGGCAAATCCTTTACAGTAGCAGATTTGCAGGAGTTCGGGCAGCTGGATAAAGCCTGGCAAAACCACCGCATAAAAGGTGAGGAACACGCAGAAGAATAAGGGTAAAATAAATAACGGTTTTTAAGAAAAGTTAAATTATCTTTGTTAGTACTATCTTTTTAACCTTTATCCTACACCACGAAAGAAACACCTTACTTTTTTTACCGTTCCTTAGAAAAACCAATGAAAGTGGAAAAAGCTAATAATTTATTTAATCAGGATCGCAACATGAAGGTGCACAACTTTAACGCCGGGCCTTCTGTATTACCAAATGAGGTATTATACAAAGCCAGTAAAGCGTTGATTGATTTCGAAGGATCGGGCATGTCAATTTTAGAGATAGGTCATAGAACAGAACTGTTCATGAATGTGCTGGATGAGGCTCGCAGCCTGGTGCGGGAGTTAATGCAGCTGGACGATGACTTTGAAGTATTGTATTTACACGGTGGCGCAAGTACGCAGTTTATGCAGGTTCCCATGAACCTCCTGGAAAACGGGGAAACAGCGGCGTATGTAGACACCGGCGTATGGTCATACAAGGCTATGAAAGAAGCCAAGTCTTTTGGGTATGTAGATGCTGTGGCCAGCTCACGTGAAAGCAACTATAACCACATTCCCAAGCAGTTTAATATTCCGCCACAGGCCAAATACCTGCATATTACCACCAACAATACCATTTATGGTACACAGTGGCAGAAAATGCCGGTAACCGACCTGCCGATAGTGGCTGATATGAGCTCGGATATTCTAAGCCGGCAGCTGGACTTTAACAAGTTCGCGCTGATCTATGCCGGTGTACAAAAGAATATGGGCGCGGCCGGCACCACTATGGTAGCGGTACGTAAAAGCATATTGGGCAAGGTAACCCGCAAAATACCCACCATACTGGATTACCGGGTGCATATTGAA
The DNA here is from genome assembly GCF_035761305.1 of Chitinophaga sp. Classification (GTDB taxonomy): domain Bacteria; phylum Bacteroidota; class Bacteroidia; order Chitinophagales; family Chitinophagaceae; genus Chitinophaga. The sequence goes on from NZ_DASTRI010000237.1 coordinate 6,132, forward strand.
AACGGCTCCATGTTCAATACCCCGCCGGTATTTGCCATTTACATTTCCATGCTTACCCTGCGCTGGCTGAAAGAGCAGGGCGGCATAAGCGCTATCGAACGCCTGAACGAAAAGAAGGCCGGCCTGCTGTACAGCGAAATTGACAACAACCCGCTGTTCCGCGGCACAGTAGCCAAGGAAGACCGCAGCCGCATGAACGTGTGCTTTATAATGGATAAGCCCGAGCTGGAAGAGGAATTCCTGAAATTCTGCAAGAAGGAAGATATTGTAGGCATCAAGGGCCACCGCAGCGTAGGCGGTTTCCGTGCATCACTGTACAACGCCCTGCCGCATGAAAGCGTAGAGGTAATGGTGGAAGCTATGAAGTACTTCAGCCTGAAAAAGGCATAATAAGTGTACAAACCGGCTATTGATACCTATGCTTAAAGTTATACGTTGATTAACCGCTATAATGCTAAAGTCCCGTGTCGTCTGCAGGCGAACGGGACTTTCTAATTTACGCCCGGTCATAATCATCTACCATCCAATCTTTATTTGCACATCCGCACATCTGCATATTTGCACATTATTATTATTTTTGCCCCCTCAACAACCACACTACAATGGCAATCATCAGACCGTTCAAAGGATTAAGACCGCAAGCCGCGCTGGCCGCCCAGGTGGCCGCCCGGCCCTATGATGTGCTTAGCTCTGCGGAGGCAAAAGTAGCCGCATCCGGCAATCCTTACGCTTATTATCACGTTTCCAAATCTGAAATAGACCTGCCGGATGGTGTGGATATTCACAGCCAGGCCGTATATGATAAGGCAGCGGAAAACCTGCAGCGATTTATTAAGGAAGGCACCCTGTTCCAGGATGCGCAGCCCTGTTATTATATCTACAAGCTGGTGATGGACGGCCGTGCGCAGGTAGGCCTGGTGTGCGCTTCTTCCATTGCGGATTACAACAACGGCATTATAAAGAAACACGAATTCACCCGCCCTGAAAAAGAGCAGGACCGCATTAACCATATTAAAAGCACCCGTGCGCAAACCGGCAACGTGTTCCTGGCATATAACGATGTACCGGAGCTGAATGTGGCCATTGAGCATTGGCAGCACAAAGCCCCTGCCTATGATTTTACGGCAGATGACGGCATACGGCACACCGTTTGGGTGGTGGACGACGCCGCTACTGTGCAGCAGATCACTAAGCTCTTTGCCGAAAAAGTGCCCTTTACCTACATTGCCGACGGGCACCACCGCGCTGCCTCCGCTGCTTTGGTACAGAAGGAGTTTGCCGCCAATGGAATGATCAAATCCGAAGAAGACCCGGCCAACTTTTTCCTGACCACCATCTTCCCTGCCAGCCAGCTGGCCATACTGGACTATAACCGCCTGGTGAAAGACCTGAACGGCCATACTGCCGCGCAGCTGCTGTCACAGCTGGATTATGACTTTACCGTGGAGGAAATCGGGCACCTGCCCCAGAAACCCACCATGCTGCACGAGTTCAGCATGTACCTGGAAAACAGGTGGTACCGCCTGGTAGCAAAGGAAGGCACCTATACAACAGATCCTATTGGCATACTGGATGTAACCATCCTGCAGAATAATGTGCTGGACAAATTCCTGGGCATTAAAGACCCGCGCACTGATAAGCGTATTGATTTTGTAGGCGGCATCCGCGGGCTGGAAGAGCTGGTAAAACGGGTAGACAGCGGCGAAATGAAAGTAGCCTTTGCCCTGTACCCGGTTACTATTCAGCAGCTGTTTGATATCGCAGACAGTGGCAATGTAATGCCCCCCAAATCTACCTGGTTTGAGCCCAAGCTGCGCGACGGCCTTATTACACAGCTGATCTGAAACACATACCGGTGAATATTACGGCTATATAATATTACAACAGGGCTCCGGAACCATTCGGGGCCCTTTTTAATTTCAGGGCGCGCGATATGCCGGCCGGGCGGCGCATTAGCAAATTAGTTAGCACATTTTCTTTACATTTACAACAAAGCAAAGACAGGCATGTACAGGCGATTTTCTTTATTGAAAAAAATTTTAATAGGTGGATTGTTATTAATTGCCCAGGCTACCCGGGCACAGGATGCAAATGAGCTGTTCAACACCGCCAATAATTTTATCCGCAGCGGCGATTATGCCAATGCCATACTGGTGCTGAACCAGGCCTTGCAGCTGGAGCCGGACAATACCCAGTTCCGCAAACAGCTGGGATTTGCCTACTACCTGCGCGGTGAAATGCCTAAAGCACAAAAGATTATTGATCCTTTACTGGACAAAAAAGACGCCGATGCGCAGCTGTACCAGATAGCCGGTAACATTTACCAGGCGCGGCAAGACTGGAAAGGCGCGCAAAAGCTGTATGACAAAGGCATCCGCAAGTTCCCCGAAAGCGGTGAGCTGTATAACGACAACGGGCAGCTGCTGCTTACCCTGAAAATGTATGACGGCGCTTTGAACAACTGGCTCAAGGGCATTGAGAAAGATCCGAACTTTCCCGGTAACTATTACAATGCCGCCCGCACTTATTATTACAGTAAAGACGCGGTATGGGCCATCCTGTATGGCGAGATATTTATAAACCTGGAAAGCTATACTACCCGTACAGCCGAGATCAGGGATATACTGATAGAGTCCTATAAAAAGCTGTTCAACGACCCCGCTATGCTGAACAGCATTCCTGCAGACATGGAAGAAGGCGGTAAAAAAAGCCGCCGCGGCAGATCGGCCAACAGCGGGTTTGAGACCGCCTTCCGGCAGCTGCTGGCCAAACAAACCAGCGTTATTACCAACGGTATTGACCCCGAAGCGCTGATTATGCTGCGCACCCGTTTTATACTGGATTGGTATAATTTTTACAGCTTCAAATACCCGTTTGCGTTATTTGACCTGCAGCGGTCCCTGTTAAAAGAAGGTATGTTTGAGGCTTATAACCAGTGGATATTCGGACCCGTGGCCAGCCAGGCCGGCTATCGTGCATGGACCAACCTGCATAAGGCGGAGTATGACAGGTTCATACAGTACCAGCGCAACCACCCGTTTAAGCTGCGGCCCGATGAATATTATAATGATGGTCATTTTACCCTGAGCAGGTAAACCGATGTATAATGCAGCGGTTTGCTTTCGTTGATATATAACCTGTTGAATTGTTTGAGTAAATAACATGCAAGTGTTCTGTCATTCCACGTAGCCATTCATTATTAATTATTAATTATTAATTATTAATTCTTAATTATTAATTATATATGCTTGCAACAAAACACCAAAACACAATCGACAACGCGG
>NZ_DASTRI010000238.1:0-7438 GCF_035761305.1 Chitinophaga sp.
AAGGCGGGTAACGGCTGAGCGGTTGCGCCACCAGTTAATGTTGGAGCTCCAGCGTACGTTTTTGGTATTAATGGGCAGCAGGCTTAAACCCAGCTCTATGCCCCGGTTGCGCAGGTCGCCGGCATTTACCCATTCAGCCACAAAGCCCGTGGAGCCGGGCGGCAGGCGGCGCAGCAGCAGGTCAAATATTTTCTTGTTGTAGTAAGTGGCTTCCAGGTTTACGCGGCCATCCAGTATGCTGATGTCCAGCCCTGCTTCCAGCTCTGTTTGTTTTTCAGGCTTAATGGTGGTGTTGCCCAGCTGGTTATCTACCAGGGAGCCGGGCAACCCGCCGGTATTGGAAATTACCAGGGCCGTGAACTTGCTGCCGTAGGGCGATACGTTGCCGGATTGCCCGTAAGCTGCGCGCAGCTTAAAGCTGTTAATGGTGCTGAACTTCCAGAAATCCATTTTAGCCAGGTTCCAGGAAATGGAGCCTTTGGGATATACGTAGTATTTCTTGTAATCGCCGTTATTGGTGGAGCGGTCAAACCGGATGCCGCCGGTAGCGGTAACAGCGTCCAGCAGGTTTACTTCTTCCTGCGCAAAAATGCCGTTGTCGCGGTACTTCTGCCGGAACTGGCGCGGGTTGCTGGCGCCGGCCTGGTCTACATTGGTTTGCGTGCCTATGAGCTGCGTGGCAGATACCAGTATGTTATCAAAATTGCCCGTTTCCAGTGTAGCCCCTACCGTAGTGGTAAAACTGGCTTTGGACGATGGCGTGAAGTTGTTCACCAGGTAGCCTGCCAGGTTGGTGTTGATGTTATTGGTGTTGCCCTGTATGGAAGCGCCGCCCAGCGTGTTTTCCATGAACTGCAATGAGCGGGGGAACACGGCCATTGTTTTCAGGTTGTAGTAATCCACGCCGCCGTTGCCAACAAAGCGGGTGGTGGACTTATCGCTCTGCTGCAGCCGTGCATCCAGCTTTACGCCGGTTACAAAGCGGTTGGTGGCTTCGTTGTTGATCATCTTGTCGCGCGTTTCCAGCGGGTTAGAGGCTGCGTAAGGGTTGCGGGGATAGTTGCCCATTTCGTCCCTGTGCAGCTCTGCAAAACCGGGGGTGGATGATAAGGCCACGCCAAAGGTTACCCCGTTGTTATCGTTGTTGGTAAGGCCGCGGTCTGCGCTGGCGTTAATATAGTTGGTACTAATGCCAACGGTTATACGGTCGTTAATGCGGTGGTCTATATTCAGCCGCAGTGAGCTGTTCAGGTACCCGGTGCCTTTTACAATGCCGTCTTCGGCGCGGCGGTTGGCGGCAAAGTAAAATGTGGTGCGTTCAGAGCCGCCGCTTACACTCAGGTTGGTGTTCAGCAGCAGGCCGGTTTCGCCAAACAGCTCTTTTTCGTAGTCGTATATCTTGCCTGCTGCCTGTGCGTCCAGGAACCGCTGCCGGTAAGCATTACGGGCGGCCTGCACATCCGGGTCGGGGTTATCGGCGGCGCCGGCCAGGTCGGCTGCTGTTTCAGCGGTAAATACGCGCTGTCCCAACAGCCTGCGAACTTTTACAAAACCGGTTTCCTGGTTAATGCTGATGTTTGTTCTGCCGGATTTACCGCGTTTGGTGGTAATAAGCACCACGCCGGCTGCTGCTTTTGAGCCGTATAATGCGGCGGCAGAGGCGCCCTTCAGTATTTCAATGCTTTCAATATCCGACGGGTTCAGGTCTGCGATACGGCTGGAGGGGTTGTCCTGGTTATTGGGGTTGCCTGCAGTGGCCGCGCCGGTAACATCATTCAGGCCGGCCGGCACGCTGGCATTGTTCATAAAAATACCATCCACTACATACAGGGGTTGCGAGTTGCCGAATATAGAGGTGATGCCCCGCATTTTTACGGAAATGCCGCCGCCCGGCGCGCCTGAGTTGGCAGATACCAGCGCCCCGGGTATTTTGCCGCTCAGCGCTGCATCAAAGGTTTGTGCAGGCGCAGTGCCCGACAGCTCTTTGGCGGAAATGGTAGCCACTGCATTGGCCAGGTTGCTGCGCTTTACGGAAGTGGCCAGGCCTGTTACCACTACTTCATCCAGGCGGGCAAAGTCCTCTTCCATTGTAATGTTCAGGGAGCTGCCGGTTACGGGAACGGTGCGCGTTTTATAACCTGTAAATGAAAAGGTAAGCCGGTTGCTGCCCGGTGGCAAGGTAAGCGTATAATGGCCGTCTGCATCGGTAATGGTGCCGCGGTTCGTATTCTCTACCCGTACGGTAACACCAGGTACGGCTTTACCCTGGGTAGCATCGGTAACCCTGCCTGTAACGGTTTGTTGTGCATACAGCATACACGTGCTGCATAGGCATAGCAGCACTATAAGCGTAGATTTAGATAGAAGCATAAGCGTGTGATTTTGGGTGATTGATACGAAGGTTTAGATCATTAAGATTTTAATATAGGCGTTAGATTTAGATGAAGAATTAAGGTTGATCAATGCCTTTAGCTACATGGAACTTATCTTGCTCAGGGGCGTTTACTGCTCGTAATGCGACGTTTTGGTTGTAACAGCAGATTACGAAAATTCCGTGGTATAAGCGTGTTTTTTATTTAGTTTATTTACGTTATATTTTTCGGTTGCCTGCTTGTAACATCATGGTAAGTTGCAGCGTTTCACTGTAAACATTTAACCATGAAATTTCCCTTACTACCTGTATGCTTACTGTTCATCCTCACAGCCTGCTCAAAAGATCATGATGGTGTTATAGACGGTGCTGCCTTACCGAAACAGTCCCAATACCTGCAGGGCAGCTGGAAATCATATTCCTATTACGAAGGCACGGGTAACGGGGGAGAAAAGATCTGGAACTTAACAGACGGTTCTACGCGTATTACCTTTGGCGCAGACAGTACCTACACCAATACCAGCGATCCCGCTTACGATCATTTTATACTGCGGGCCCTGGGCACAGATACTATTTTACAGGTATACGCAAAGGGGCAGCCCGGGCGCGATACCGGCAACTTCTTCATCAGTATTAACACAAATACCCTTACCCTGGGATCACGCCTGTGTATAGAGGGCTGTGGGGAAAAATATGTGCGGCTGCAATAGCATTAATTTTGTTATTTTGCCCTATGGATCAGTACCTTCATTTATTACAGCATATACTGGATCATGGGGCTTCCAAAACAGACCGTACCGGTACCGGCACTACCAGCTGTTTTGGCTACCAGCTTCGTTTTAATTTGCAGGACGGCTTTCCGCTGGTCACTACCAAGAAATTACACCTGAAATCTATTATTTATGAGTTGCTATGGTTTCTCCGGGGCGACACCAATACCGCTTACCTGAAGGAGCATGGCGTAAGCATATGGGACGAGTGGGCCGATGCCAACGGCAACCTGGGACCTATTTACGGTAAACAGTGGCGTAGCTGGGAAACCCGCGATGGCCGGGTGATAGACCAGATCAGCGAAGCGGTGAAAACCATTAAGAACAACCCGGATTCGCGCCGCATTATTGTAAATGCCTGGAATGTGGGCGACCTGCCGGAAATGGCGTTAAGCCCCTGCCACTGCCTGTTCCAGTTTTATGTGGCCAACGGCAAATTAAGCTGCCTGTTATACCAGCGCAGCGCAGATGTGTTCCTGGGCGTGCCTTTTAACATAGCCTCCTATGCGCTGTTTACCATGATGATGGCCCAGGTATGCGATCTGCAGCCGGGCGAGTTTATTCACAGCTTTGGAGATGTGCATTTGTATAACAACCATATTGAGCAGGCCAGGCTGCAGCTGAGCCGCACACCATATCCGCTGCCGGTAATGAAAATTAACCCGGATGTAAAGGATATTTTTGCTTTTAAGTACGAAGATTTTGAGCTGCAGAACTACCAGTATCATCCGGCTATTAAAGCGCCGGTAGCGGTATAATTCGTAATTGTTCCAACGTAATTCGTAATTGACAATTCGTAATTGAATCCATGGTTTCCATCATCGTAGCAGCATCGGAAAATAACGTAATAGGCCGGAAAAACCAGCTGCCCTGGCACCTGCCGGCCGACATGAAATACTTCAAAGAAACTACCACCGGCAAGCCCGTTATCATGGGCCGCAAAACATTTGAGTCGTTAGGTAAGCCGCTGCCCAACCGCCCCAATATTGTAATTACCCGGCAGCCCGATTACCCGCGCAACGGGATTATTGTAACCACCTCCCTGCAGGAAGCGCTGATGATTGCCAACACGTTTGACGCACCGGAAATGTTCATTACCGGCGGGGAAGAGATTTTCAGGCAGGCCATCCCGTTATTTGTGCAGCGTATGTACATTACCCGTATTCATGCTACTGTTACCGGCGATGCTTTTTTTCCGGAGTTTGACCCAAATGAATGGAAGCTTGTTAGCAGCAAGCCGCACCCGGCCGATGAAAAGCATGCCTATTCATTTACATTTGAGATTTGGGAGAAAAAGTAGCAGGAAGCGGGAATGCCTGGATAAACAGTTGTAAATACGGTAACTTAAAGCAACAGGGATTTTCAGATGGAGCGCTTTTTCAGAACCGTTTCAAACATTTCTCCGCTATTGCCTGCTACAGAGCAGGCGGTGGCTGAAGTGCTGCACCGGCTGGAGCTGCCTGCGGGGCATTTACTGGTAAGGCAAAATACCGTTTGCGATTACCTTTACTTCATAGAAAGCGGGTTAACAAGAACTTTTTACTATAAGCATGAAAAGGATGTGACTGATTGGATCAGCGCTGAAAATTCCTTCGCCGTTTCCATTCTCAGCTTTATTTCACGGCAGCCCGACCGGCGGATGATAGAGCTGCTGGAACCTTCTGTGCTGTGGGCATTGCACTATTCAGATTTTGAATATTTATGTGAGCGCTACCACGATTTTGAGCGGCTGGGGCGGCATCTTGCCGCGCTTGGCCTGGTGCAGCTTCAAAAGAAATTTGATGATGCGCATTTTGCAACGGCCCTGGAAAGGTACCGGCTGTTTATGCAAACAAACCCTTCCCTTCTTCAGCGGGTGCCTTTGGGAATGATAGCCTCCTACCTTGGCATAACGCAGGAAACCCTTAGCAGAATACGGGCACAGATTATTTGATAAATATCAAATAAGCGCGTAGCGCCCGGGGGTAATTTTGCCCTTATGAATACTTTACTTTGGATATTACAGGGCTTCCTGGCGCTTACCTTCCTTTATTCCGGCGTATGTAAATCACTACTGGCAGAAAAAACACTTGTTAAAATGGGGCAAACAGGAGTGGAGGGCTTGTCCCCGTTTTTTATAAAAGGCATTGGTATTTCGGAAATACTGGGTGCAACGGGCCTGGTTGTGCCGGAAGCGTTTAATATTGCGCCGGTACTTACACCGGTGTCTGCGCTTTGTCTTGCTTTAATTATGCCGTTTGCAGCCGTAATACACTATAAAAGACGGGAATACCGCAGTGTAGTGATAAACGTGGTGGTTTTTTGTCTTTGTATTTTTGTTGCCTTTGCGCGGGTATTTTTTTACAGGTAACGGGCGGCGCTTACCTGAAAATAACGGTGCCGATGCCCTGCGTTAGCTCCATTTCCAGCTGTTTCAGGTGCTGGTGCACTTCAATACATTTCATTTGCAGGTCAAAGGTGTCGGCCTTTTCCATTTCCTGCTGGTTTTCAAGGATCAGCTTTTTTATTTTACGCAATATGAGGTAGTTGGTGGTGCTGATGGTATCGCGCAGGTAGGCGTTGTCGCCGCAAATTGTATTTATTTCAAAGCGCTCTTTCCAGTTCACGCTCAGGTCAGCTTCCTTATCTTCCAGTATAAGGGCGGTTTGCTTTGAAATATCCGGGTCTTCGTGGTACAGGAACCATTTCTTATCCGGCGTGGCGCCTTCATCATACCTGGATTTATATTCCCGCAGTATTTTCTTTACCACCTCACTGTCTGCCAGCGACTCAAAATCATAAGGCAGGTGAAACACATAGTCGGCCACACTGGTTTGGTCCTCTTCACTGAAAGGCATTTCCCCGAAGCGCAGCAGTATCTTTACCAGCTCCCTTTCCTGCTTTTCATCGGTGGGAAACATCACCTCAAAGTTGCCTTCCGCAGCTTCCATGGCGGCAATGGCCTCATCGCTCGGTGGTTCGGCATCCGTAGGAGGGGCGTTTTTGGCCAGCTGCTGCTCCCGTTTGTGCAGGCGCTCGCGGATGAATTTATTCACCAGCATAATAAGGCCCTGCTCATCTATTTTCAGGAGCTGGCTGCACTGGCGTATATAGTCCTGCTGGCGGGTAAAATCCTCAACCTTGTCTATTTTGGAAATGGTTTCCGCAATTTCGTTCACCAGCTGGCTTTTGCGGGTGCTGTCGTTGCCCGCTTCCTGCATGGAGGTTTGCAGCTTAAACAGCACAAAATCCTGCTTGTTGTTTTGTACAAACTCCCTGAAGGCCGGCGCGCCGATCTTCTGTACGTAGCTGTCGGGGTCTTCCTTGTCTGGTATCAGCACCAGCTTTACGTTCAGCCCTTCCTCTACGGCCATGTCAAGCCCGCGTAGCGCGGCCTTTACGCCGGCGCTGTCGCCATCGTACAGGATGGTGAGGTTGTTGGTATATTTTTTTACCAGCCGCAGCTGGTCAACGGTCAGGGAGGTGCCGCTGGAAGCTACCACGTTCTCAATGCCTGCCTGGTGCAGCGAAATAACATCTGTATACCCTTCTACCAGCAGGCACTCGTTCAGGCGGTCTATGGCATGGCGGGCAAAGTAGGTGCCATACAGCACCTTGCTTTTAACATAGATCTCGTTTTCTGGAGAGTTGATGTATTTGGGCGCCCGGTCGTTCTTTACCAGTATGCGCGCGCCAAAGCCCAGCACCTTGCCCGATTGGTTATGGATGGGAAAGATAACGCGGCCCCGGTAGTTATCTGCCGGCTGTTCGTTGCGGATGGTTACCAGTCCGGTTTTTTGCAGGTATTCCAGGTTATAGCCTTTTTCCAGGGCGGCGCGGGCAAAGGCATCCCGCTCGTTGCTGCAGTAGCCAAGCTGGAATTTCCGGATGGTTTCTTCGGTAAAGCCCCTTTCCTCAAAATAGCTGAGGCCTACAGTTTTGCCTTCGTCGGTTTCCAGCAGGGTATGGGTAAAATACTCACGGGCAAAGTTGTTGATGATATACAGGCTGTCTGCCAGCAGCTGCTGTTGTTTGGCTTCAGGACTTACCTCTTTTTCCTCTATCTCTACATTGTACTTCTGGGCCAGCCAGCGCAGCGCTTCCACATAGGAGTACTTTTCGTGCTCCATCAGGAAGCTGATGGTGTTGCCGCTGGCGCCGCAGCCAAAGCATTTATAGATCTCTTTGCTGGGCGAAACTGTGAAGGAAGGGGTTTTTTCGTTATGGAAAGGGCACAGGCCCAGGTAGTTGGTCCCTCTCTTTTTCAGCTTTACAAACGAACCCACGATCTCCACAATGTCTATGCGGCTCAGTATCT
>NZ_DASTRI010000239.1:0-3998 GCF_035761305.1 Chitinophaga sp.
GAATTGTTAAACGTTGGTTAATACGCCCGCCGAACGGCCCTGGCAAGGGGTATTGGCATGAGTAAGGATTATGTTTTTCGCAAAAAAAAAGCAACCGCTCGTAGAACGGTTGCTTTATAACTCGTTATAAAAAGCCGGTTGGCTGGTTATGCTATTCTTCGTCGTCGCCGATGAACGGTGCCGGTGCATCCGGTTTCGGAGGCCTGGGCCCGCGGTCGCCACGGTCACCTCTGTCGCCACGGGGCGGACGGCCGCCAAAGCGGTCACCACGATCTCCACGGTCGCCCCTGTCACCTCTTTCCGGGCGGTCGGGCCTTTCAGGCCTTTCCACATAACCTTCGGGTTTGGGCATCAGCACACGGCGGCTCAGCTTGAACTTGCCGGTTTTGGGATCGGTACCCACCAGCTTTACCTTCACTTTTTCGCCTTCGGACAGCACACCGTCCATATTTTCCAGGCGTTTCCAGGAAACTTCGGAGATGTGCAGCAGGCCCTGTTTACCAGGCAGGAACTCTACAAACGCACCGTAAGGCATTACTGACTTAACGGTAGATTCGTATACCTCACCTACTTCCGGTACGGCTACAATGCCCTTTATCCAGGTTACAGCCTTATCCAGGCCTTCTTTCTGTGCAGAGAAGATGCTTACTTCGCCGGTTTCACCAACTTCTTCAATGTTGATGGTGGTACCGGTTTCGCGCTGGATCTCCTGTATCACTTTACCGCCGGGGCCTATTACAGCGCCGATAAATTCGCGGTCAATGATCATTTTTTCCATGCGCGGCGCATGCGGTTTGGGTTCCGGACGGGCTGCAGGCAGGCAGGCATACATGGCATCCAGGATGTGTAAACGTCCGCGGAGCGCCTGCGCCAGCGCCTGGCGCATTACATCCATGCTTAAACCGTCTACCTTAATATCCATCTGAATACCGCAAATACCTTCGCGGGTACCGGTTACTTTAAAGTCCATATCGCCCAGGTGGTCTTCATCACCCAGGATGTCTGTTAACACGGCCCATTTACCGTCTGATGCACGGGAAATTAACCCCATGGCCACGCCAGATACGTGCTTGGGTAACGGTACGCCGGCATCCATCAGCGCCAGCGAGCCGGCACATACGGTAGCCATAGAGGAGGAACCGTTAGACTCCAGGATGTCGGACACTACGCGTACGGTATAAGCGTAATCGCTGCCAGGCATCATTTGCTTCAGGGAGCGCATGGCCAGGTTGCCGTGGCCTACTTCTCTGCGGCCGGGGCCGCGCATAGGTTTCACCTCACCGGTTGAGAAGGGAGGGAAATTATAGTGCAGAATGAATTTGGAATATCTGGAGGTGGCGGCGCTTTCTATCAGCAGCTCATCTTCCGGCGTACCCAGGGTAACGGTAGTGAGCGACTGGGTTTCACCGCGGGTGAACAGGGCGCAGCCGTGCGGGGAAGGCAGCAGGTCTACTTCCATGTTCAGGGGACGCACCTGTTCCAGGCTGCGTCCATCCAGGCGAACAGATTCGTCCAGGATCATGTTACGTACCACTTCTTTTTCCAGGTCGTGCAGGTATTTGCCAACCAGGGGCTGGTCTTCTTCCGGCAGCTCTTCAAAGTTCAGGAAGGTTTCCAGCTCTTCGCCGATCTTATGGAATGCTTCGCTGCGTTCGTGCTTACCCAGGGCAGATTTGGCTACCTGGTGTATACGATCTTTTGCAAAAGCTATTATTTTTTCATTCAGCGCTTCGTTGGTATGCGGCTTTTCATATTCACGCTTGCCTTTAACACCAGCCAGCTGCGCCAGCTCTTCCTGTGCCTTTACCTGTTGCTGTATGGCAGTATGCGCTGCTTCAATGGCTTTGATCAGGTCTTCTTCGCTGCATTCCTTGCTCTCGCCTTCCACCATCATAATATTTTTGGCAGTGGCGCCTACAATAAAGTCCATATCCGCTTTTTCCAGCTGGGTACGGCCGGGATTGATCACTATTTCACCATCCACACGGGCCACTCGTACTTCAGAAATAATTTCCTGGATGGGCACGTCAGATACGGCCAGGGCTGCGGAAGCGGCCAGGCAGGCCAGCGCGTCCGGCATTACTTCCGGATCGGATGAAATAAGGGTAACCAGCACCTGTACCTCGCAGAAATAATCGTCGGGGAACAAGGGACGCAATGCACGGTCTATCAAACGGGAAATCAATACTTCATAGTCAGACAGCTTGCCTTCGCGCTTAAAAAATGAGCCGGGAATGCGGCCTGCTGATGCAAATTTTTCCTGGTAGTCAACAGTAAGGGGAAAGAAACTCTGGCCAGGTTTGGGTTCTTTATTTGCTACTACAGTAGCCAGTAATATACAATCGCCCATGCGTACAGTAACGGCGCCATCGGCCTGGCGGGCCAGCTTACCGGTTTCGAGGGTAACTATACGGCCGTTTCCTATATCGAATTTAACTGAGATAGGTGTCAGATTCATAAAAAAGTGAGGATTAAAAGGTACACCTTAAAAAAAACTATTCCCAACCTATCGAAGTTGGGAATAGCGCTATAAAAAAAACATCGTTATTTTCTGAGACCTAACTTCTCGATAAGGGCGCGGTAGCCGGAGAGGTTGGTTTTAGACAGGTAAGAAAGCAGGCGCTTTCTCTGACCTACCATTTTCATTAAACCACGATTGGATGCGAAATCTTTTTTGTTTTGTTTCATGTGAGCAGAAATGCCGGTGATACGCTCCGTCAGTAAAGCAACCTGCGCTTCTATAGAACCGGTATTCTTCTCACTTCCGCCAAATTCTTTGAATATATTGGCTTTCTTTTCAACAGTTAAGTAAGACATCTTAATAAATAATAAAAAATGATAAAGTTTTTTCGTCGCTATTTTTCCGGTGCAAAGGTAAAATGAATATTTGGAATTAACAATTTCACCATAATTAATGATTAATAACGAATAATTAACAATTATAGGCTAATGTAGCTCAATTAATTATTAATTCTTCATTATTAATTAAAGCCCGGCGTCAGGCAAAATTAACTGCCGCATTATCCGTTACCTGCCCGTTTTCGGTACGCAGCACGCGGGAAGGGAACTTCTGCAGCACAATATAATCGTGGGTGGCCATTACAATGGCGGTCCCATCTTCCCGGCAAATGCGGAACAGGAGCTGCATAATGCCATCCGACGTTTCCGGGTCCAGGTTACCGGTAGGCTCATCGGCCAGTATCAGCTTGGGAGAATTGAGTATGGCCCGGGCAATATCCACACGCTGCTGCTCGCCGCCACTCAGCTCATAAGGCATTTTAAACCCTTTGGTGCCCAGCCCTACCTTTTCCAGCACATCCGCTATTTTATCTTCCATGAGCTTGGGATCCTGCCAGCCGGTGGCCCTGAGCACAAACTTCAGGTTATCATGCACATTCCGGTCGGTCAGCAGCTGAAAGTCCTGGAACACCACGCCCAGGTTACGGCGCAGGTAAGGTACTTTTTTCCAATCCATTTTTTTCAGGTCAAACCCTACTACCTGTCCCGCTCCTTCCCGTAAGGTAAGGTCGCCATACAGGGTTTTGAGCAGGCTGGACTTACCTGTGCCGGTTTTACCGATGAGGTACACAAACTCCCCCCTGTTCACGGCAATATTCACATCAGACAAGATCAAAGAGTTTCCCTGGTATATATTAACATTGGATAGCTGCAAGATCGGTTGTTCGTCCATTGTATAGTCCTGTAAGTGTTTAACTGATTAACGTCAACAAAAATAAATGAATATAATCGGGAACCGAGCATTTATTAAAAAAAACTAACAAAATAGTTGTTAAACTAAACTATTAGTTTTAAGTTTGGGTAAACGTATTCCATATGAGCGTACCCGCTGTAAAAACACTCACAAAGGCAGAAGAGCAGATTATGCAGGTGCTCTGGCAAAAAGGCCCCTGCTTTGTAAAAGAGATCATAGAGGAGCTGCCGGAACCCAAACCGCATTACAATACCACCTCTACCCTGGTGAAAATACTGGTAGAAAA
>NZ_DASTRI010000240.1:0-37943 GCF_035761305.1 Chitinophaga sp.
TTGTTGTCGCGGAAAGCTACCAGGTTGTTGTAATGGAAAATAACGTCGGCCAGTTGGGGGTAAAGCTTGTTTTCGTTGAAATAATGGTTGATTTCCTGCAGGTAAGCCAGTAAGGTATATTTTTTCTGTTCAAAATCAATATAGCCGTCTGCAAACCAGGTTTCACTCAATACACCCATAATAATAAAATTTAATGGATTATGTACTAAATTTACAAAAAAAAGCATACAAAAAGAACGCCGTTTTACATTTCAACTCATTTTAATGAATATTTAAAAAACCCTGTAAACCCTTATCTGTACAACGTTTGGGGTATGCTGTACATACCCGGGGTTGCTCTTTTCAGAAAATGTTCCGGGGGTTAGATATTTTATCAATTTAATTTCTTTATCTTCAGTATTATTTTTCATTTTATTAATCTTTTAGTCATGAACATTTACGTAGCCAACCTGCACTATAGGTTGAACGATGAGGACCTTCACCAAATTTTCAGTGAGTTTGGCGAAGTGACCTCTGCGAAAATCATTAAGGACCACGAAACCGGCCGTTCCCGCGGTTTTGGATTTGTGGAAATGCCTAACCAGGAAGAAGGATCCAAGGCTATGAATAGTTTGAATGGCACTGAGATTGAAGGCAAACAATTAATGGTAAACGAAGCTAGACCTAAACAACCGAATAATAACTTCAGAAGTGGTGGTGGTAACCGTGGTGGCGGTGGATATGGTGGCGGTGGCCGCGATCGTCGCTATTAATTTTTAGTTATTTATTCTATTGCGCCAGGTTTTCAAGGCCAAATGAAATTTGAAAGAGCCGTCCTGTTACACAGGGCGGTTCTTTTGTTTTAGCCGTTTACTGCGGCAGCCCCGGCCATATAACAAAATGGCGCCGATGATAACGGCGCCTTGTTGTAATGTTCATTGCGATGGTGTAATGCAGGCAACTGGTTATATTGCCGGCGGGTGCTTATCCCTGAGCTATCTCATTTGGATGTGCACCGTATCGTTCAGAGGATATGGAATACATAGTAAAGTAACATTCACCCGCACATTTCCTGCCTCAAACCCGCTTGCAATATTACAGTAAGCGTTCCTTTTGTGTGCCACTTATTGTAGTGGTTGTTATTTGCCGCAGCTGCCGGCGCCCTACTTATTATAGTGGCAGCTGTAAGTTGTTTAAACACAGGCGTGACACCAGCTCTGATTTGGAGGAAACATTCAGCTTCTGGTAAATCTTTTTCAGATGGTGGTTAATGGTGAATACAGATAAATGCAGCCGGGCAGCCATGGCTTTGTAGGAATGCCCTTCCTTTAACAGGTGCAGCAGCTCATATTCCCTTTCGGTAAGCCGGCCCCTCAGCTGCTGCAGCGGATCTTCATTCATATGCCGGATCAGCTGATAAGCCACCCTGGGCGAAAGGGTGCTGCCAAAGTTGAGCGCATCCATCATGCCCTGGTAAATTTCCGTCAATCGCCCGGTCTTCAGCAGGTAACCGTGCGCCCCTTCCTTAATGGAGGCTATAATGTCCGCCTTATTATCCTGGGCAGAAAGCATAATAATCCTGGCCTCGGGGAAAAGGCGGCGCAGCGGGTAAATGCATTGTATGCCGGTTTCGCCGGGCAATGTTACATCCAGTAAAATAATGTGTACGTTTATTTCATAGGCCGGCAGCTCCCGGAATGCTGCCATGGACTTGCAGGCAAATACTACCCTGCAATCCTGGAAATCTTCTAGAAACTCCTTATAGCTGTTTAGCTGAAAATAGTTGTCTTCAATGATACCAATGTTGATCATGGCAAGGATATATAGGATATGTTATCTAATAACGCGAATGACTTTTAGGGATTACTTTTAACAGGCATGCTATTTTTAGCAGGTGCAAAATACCGGTTAACAGTACCGTTATTGATACGATACTATGCCGCGTAAATTACTGTCATTTAAACATTTGGTGGTTAATTGGATGTTAACAAACTGATAACATTTGTGTTAGAAAACGTATATGGCGGCGGGTGGAGAAAAAAAGACAGGGCAGCCGTTGGAACGGCTGCCCTGCATAAAAGTACCTGCAAACCTTACGCCTGCAGGGATGGATCTGATTAATATACTTTTTCCGGGTCAAAGTGCTCCAGCTCCTGTGCTACTGCATTCAGGAAGGTGGAACCCAGCGCGCCGTCTACAATGCGGTGATCGTAGGAAAGCGACAGGTACATCATATGGCGGATAGCGATAGAGTCGCCATGCTCGGTTTCTATCACCACCGGACGCTTTTTAATAGCGCCCACCGCCAGTATGGCTACCTGCGGCTGGTTAATGATAGGCGTGCCGGCCAGGCTGCCAAAGGTGCCTACATTGGTAAGCGTAAAGGTGCCGCTTTGGGTATCTTCCGGTTTCAGGCGGTTCTGGCGGGCGGCGTTGGCCAGGTGGTTCACCTGCCGGGTAAGGCCTACCAGGTTCAGCATATCTGCATTGCGGATCACCGGTACTATCAGGTTGCCGCTGGGAAGGGCAGTGGCCATCCCGATGTTAATGTCTTTCTTCAGGATTATCTTATCTCCTTCCAGTGAGCAGTTCACCAGCGGGAAGCGTTTAATGCATTTTACCAGCGCTTCAATGAACAGCGGGGTGAAGGTAAGCTTCTCCCCTTCCCGGCGCTCAAAATCCTGCTTTACCCTGTCGCGCCATTTTACCATGTGGGTCACATCCGCTTCGGCAAAGCTGGTTACGTGCGCGCTGGTATGTTTGCTGCGTACCATATGCTCGGCAATCATTTTGCGCATACGGTCCATTTCAATGATCTCCACATTTCCGCTGCTGCCGTTATAGCTGGTTGCCGGTGCGGCTACTGCCCTGGTTTCATGCGGTATGGTGGCGGCGGTTTCTACCTGCACAGGCGTTGCCACTGTTTCCGGTGCAGCAGGCGCTGCCTGTTGCTGGTGGTGATGTCCTTTGCTGCGGGCCGCAACATAGTCCAGTATATCTTTTTTGGTAACCCGGCCTTCGCTGCCGCTGCCTGGTATTTTTTCCAGCTCGGCAAAGCTTACGTTTTCCTGCTGTGCAATGGTTAATACCAGGGGCGAATAAAAACGCGGCCCGCTGGTGCTGAACTTGGGCTCTGTATGCTGCGCCGCTACCGGCCCCGGTGCAGCGTGGTGTACATCGTTATTACTTTCGTGGTACTGCTGGTGTGCAGCAGGCACCGTTTCTTCTTGTAACGTGGCAGGGGCAACAGGTACTTCTGCATCGCCGGTGGTTCTAATGCGGGCAATTACAGCGCCCACCGGTACTACTTCGTTCTCTGCAAACAGTAATTCGGTAATTTCACCATCGGCAATGGAAGGCACCTCACTATCCACCTTGTCCGTAGCAATTTCCAGCACGGTTTCATCAGCTTTTACCTGATCTCCGGGCTTTTTATGCCAGCGTAATATGGTGGCTTCCATGATGCTTTCCCCCATTTTTGGCATTACCAGTTCTACAATGGCCATAAGCTATTTTTTAGTGTTTTGCTGGCAACAAATGTAAGGTTAATGTATGAATGTGCAAATGAACCGGTATATCACAGCAACTTCCGCAGCTCGTTCATTGCATAAATGGCTGTCATTTGTATGTTGCGCTCCCGGTCGTACATGAGGCGGTGCTTTACCGTTACAATGTTATCTGCGCTGCCGGCTGCTATCCATACCGTGCCTACGGGTTTTTCCGGCGTGCCGCCGTCCGGTCCCATAATACCGGAAACGGCCATCACATAATCGGTGTTTAGCACTTTCAGCGCGCCGGCAGCCATTTCGCGCACGGTTGCTTCACTTACTGCGCCATGGGCGGCCAGGGTGTCATCTTTTACGCCCAGCAGCTTTACTTTCATGGCATTGCTGTAAGTAACCACGCTGCCGTTATAGTAGGCCGAGCTGCCTGCCACCGCGGTAATGCTATGCGCTATGTAACCGCCGGTGCAGCTTTCGGCAGTGCCCACGGTTTTGCCTTTGGCTTGCAGGTAGCGGCCCAGCACAGCGCCCATGGGAATATCTTCGTCATATACCGCAATATCGGCGAGCAATGATTGCATCTGCTGAAACTGCAGCTTCAGCGCTGCGGCGGTAGATACCTTGTCGTCACCCAGCGCAGTAAGCCGCAATTTCAGTAAACCATAGCTGGGCAGGTACGCCAGCTTAATATTAGGCGGCAGCTGCGCTTCAAAGGCCAGCAGCCTTTCTGCCACAAAAGACTCGCCCAGGCCGGAGGTGAGCAGGGTTTGGTGTATCACCGCCCTGGTGTGGAACTGCTCCTGGATGCGGGGCAGCACGTGGTCTGTCATAATACCCTTCATTTCATGCGGCACCCCGGGCATAGATACAAACACCTTCCCGTTCTTTTCAAACCACATACCGGGCGCCAGGCCGTGGTTGTTCATAAGCACGGTACAGCTGTCGGGCACCAGCGCCTGGTCTATATTACGCTGTAATACCGGCAGGCCGCGGCTTTCAAACCGCTGCATAAGGTACTGCAGGGTAGGCGCGTGCTGCACCATTGTGCCGCCGAAATATTCCAGCAGGGCAGGTTTGGTAATATCATCGTCTGTGGGGCCAAGGCCCCCGGTAATGAGGATAATATCGGCAGCGGCGCTTTCTTCATCCAGCGCCTGCAGTATGGCGGCCTTTGTATCGCCTACGGCTACACGGCGTTGTACCCACACGCCCATACCGTTCAGCTGCTGCGCCATCCAGGCGGAGTTGGTATCTATGGTTTGTCCTATCAGCAATTCATCACCAATGGTAATAATGCTGGCTGTTACTTTTTCCACGGCGTAAAGGTTTAATGAACAAAGAAACAAATTTTTTCTTAGCAGCTCAGTCAACTTGTCCTTAAAATGATGGCCGGGACTAACTACATCCAGCAGGTATTGCATACAGCAAAGATGAATTAAAGCATATGGTGCTCATTTGCCGGCGGCACGCTTGTTAACCAGGGCCTGGGAGGCCTGGCCATCAGGTTCGGCCTGCCGGGAAGATTTTTGTTCCAAAGCCGGCCATGATGAGCACAGATATTACGTATTTGGGCAATCTCTATACGTTCAATTACGTCAAAAACCAGCAGGCGAAGCTCTCTGTCAAAATTGTACAAAGCAATAACATTCTCAAAACGGCTGTTAGGCTTAAAAACATGTGTGGCCTTATTTGCCTGCATAGGCCACCAATAGCCGGCCAACCGATAATAACTGACATTGGCTAAATAATGCCGTGCAAGCGGCTCGTCTGTAATTATAAGACCACGCTCGCTCAGCTGGATAATCTGCCGGTCAATTGTTGTTGGAATTTTAGTATAAAACATACAAAAGCAAAAAACCCTCCGGTCTTATCCTTTCTAAATTGGATAACCGGAAGGTTCAGTATTACAAAAGTCTATAAAAGCAAAAGACTCACCCTGGGACGCTGATCTAAATGGGTAGCGTGGTGAGTACTGTTAACACAACAGTTAATAAATTTTACTAAAAAAAATAAAAAAACGGCCGCCCATAACAGGCAGCCGGTTTATCAACCCGGTAAAAATTATTTTAAACATACCTGCCGCCTTTTTAAGACTGCTTAAAAAACGGCTCCAGCTTTTCCTTTAACGCCTGCGGCAGCGGCGATTTCTGCTTGGTGCCGGTATGCAGGAAAACCAGGGTGGTAACGCCCACATTCAGCAGCTCGCCCTTTTCATTATACAGCTCTGAATGGAACTGTATTTTGTGATCGGTGCGCAGCTCTTTGAGTATAGTCTTAACCGTTATCAGATCATCATAAAAAGCAGGGCGCAGGTATTTTACATTCAGCTCTGCCACGGGCATAATAATGCCCTGCTCTTCCAGCTGGCGGTAGGTAAAACCCAGCTCGCGGATGGCCTCTGCGCGGCCTACCTCATAATACAATGCATAATTACCGTAATACAGATAGCCCATCTGGTCGGTTTCTCCGTATCGTACCCGTATTTGCGTAACAGATGTGAACATTCGTTTTTTTTAATCTTATCTTCCAATCATACTGTCAAAGCTAACTTTACCTGGGCCGCAGAACAGCAGCACGATAAACACCGTCAGGAAGGCGATGGCTTTCTCTTTTATATCTATCGGGTCATGCGTATGGATCATGAAAATGGCTACGCTCATGCAAATGATCAGCGGAATGGTGGCCAGGCGGGTAAGCAGGCCCAGTATCACAAAAACAGCACAAAATACCTCTGCAAAAACAACCATTCCCAGGGAGGCAGTGTGCCCTACGTGCAGCGGGTCGGGGAATTTGTGTGAAAGGGATGCAAAGTTCATGAGTTTGGGCCAGCCGTGCGTAAGCATCAGCGCTCCAAAAACCAGCCGCAGTAAAAACAGGGAAAAGTGTACAGTTCCAATGGTAAAGGTGGCAGAAAAGAGTCTTCTCATAGTATTACAAAAATGGTTTAATTCTTGCTGATACCAGCATTTTCATTGCAAGATAGGGCAATACCCCTATGCCTTGGATGAGAGTTATCCACATTGCTGTTAGAAAAGCATTACAAGGCAAAAGGGTATAAACTTTTATATTTGCTACCATTGTTTTCAGCGTTTATTGGGTTACCTGTTCCTGCACGGCTCCCCCTGTTCACTAATTATTGATTAATCCACTGGTTGTCAATACCAAACCGGGAAAATGTGCGTTAACAGGTAAGCCATCTACTATTTTAATAAATACAGAGCATGTTTATAAAAAAGATCGTGGTTTCCGGACAGTTGCTGATCTCTCTCCTTGCCTTTGCCGGCACCGGCTTACTGGCCCCCACAGCCGCCCGGGCACAACAAACACGCATTTATACAGAACCTGATAAAGTTTTCAAGGACGCGCAGCAATTATTCCAGCAGGAGAAGTATGCCGTGTCACTGCAGCTTTTCCGGCAGGTAATACAACACATCGATTACTTCAAAGCCCCCAACCGCTCCCTGGTAAAAACAGACGCGGAATATTACTATACGGTATGCGCGCTGAAGCTGCAGCAGGCCGACGCGGAAAAAATGGCGCAGGAGTTCCTGGAAAGGGCCAACAACAACGCCCGGGAGCAGCTGGTGAGCTACCAGCTGGCCAAATATTATTTTCACCGTAACCAGCTGCAGGAAGCCATTCCCTATTACGAAAAGGCCAATATCGATAACCTTTCCAACGCCGAAATTGCCGATGCCAAATTTGAGCTGGCCTACTGCTATTTTAACGTAAAGGATTTTCAGAAAGCCCAGCCCCTGTTTGCCTCCATTAAGGAAATACAGGGCAAATACTACATACCTGCCAATTACTACTACGGCTTTATTGCCTACAACAACCACCAGTATAATGAGGCGCTGGCCAGCTTTAAACGGGTGGAGCAGGAGCCCAAGTACGCTACCATTGTACCTTACTACATTGCGGAGATCTATTACTTTGAGGGTAAAAAAGATGAGGTGATCCGTTACGGCGAATCCCTGCTGAAAAAAGGCGACATTTATTACGATACCGAGCTGAAACAGCTGCTGGGACAAGCGTATTTTGAAAAGAAAGACTACAAAAAAGCCCTGCCCTACCTGCAGCAATACCAGGACGATGCCGCCGAAGTACGCAAGGAAGATGTGTACCAGCTTTCCTACTGCTACTACCAGACAGGCGATTATAACAAAGCCATTAACGGCTTTAAACAGCTGAGCAGCGAAAAAGACTCTTTAGGACAAAACTCTATGTACCTGCTGGGCGACTGTTACCTGCGCACCGGCCAGAAAGCCAACGCGCGCAATGCTTTTGCCTTTGGCGCACGTAATAACTCCAATCCCCAGCAGCAGGAAATATCCCGCTTCAACTACGGCAAGCTGTCGTATGAGCTGGGCTACCAGGATGTTGCGCTGAATGAGCTGTCCAGCTTTGTAAAAACATACCCGCAATCCGCTTACACCAAAGAGGCCCGCGAAATACTGGTGCAGCTGTTTGCCAACACCAACAACTACGGGGACGCCATCACCACCATAGAAGCAATACCGGATAAAAGCCCGGCCGTATTGCGCGCCTACCAGCGTGTGGCCTACGGCAGGGCCGTACAGCTGATTAACGACGGGCAGCTGGCAGAAGCCGACCGCCTGCTGGATGTAGCCATTAAAAACCCTTACGACAACAATATCAAACAGCTGGCGCATTTCTGGAAAGCGGAAATTGCCCTGCGCCAGCAGCGCACAGATAATGCCATCATTAACCTGAATGCTTACCTTACCGGCGCAGTACCTGCTTCCGGTGAGGCCAATGCGCAAACAGCCAGCTATAATATGGGATATGCCCTGCTGAAAAAAGAGGATTATACCCATGCCCTGCAACACTTTGAAGCTGCGCAAAAAGCCTCCGGCCCCAATGCCGCCCGCATCAACAACGATGCGCTGCTGCGCAGCGCCGACTGCTATTACATGCTGAAGGATTTTGGCAGGGCCACTGCGCTGTACGACCGTGTTATTGCCAATAACGATCCCGGCGCCGATTACGCCACCTACCAGAAAAGCATTATCCTGGGCATACAGGGCAGGTACAATGAAAAACTGAACCTGTTAAAGCAGCTGGGCAACAAGTTTCCCAGCTCCAACTTTGGCAATGATGCCGACTATGAAATTGCCAATACCTACCTGGCATCTGAAAAATATACGGAGGCCATTCCCTACCTGGAAAACACCCTGCAAAAGCAGCCCAACGGGCCCAATGCCCCCAGGGCGCTGCTGAAGCTGGGACTGTGCTATTTCAATAAAAACAATGAAAGCAAAGCCCTCTCCTACTACCGCCAGGTGGTGGAAAAATATCCCAACTCCGCAGAGGCCAATGAAGCCCTGCAGGCGGTAAAAGACATTTATGTGGGCCAGGGCAAAACCGATGAATATGTGGCCCTGCTGAAAGCCAGCGGCAGAACCGTAACCGCCTCCGCCGCCGACTCACTGGCCTATGCGGCCGCAGAAGCGCGCTTTAGCAGCGGCGACTGCGCCGGCGCCGTACCAGCCTTTAACAGCTATATACAAAAATACCCGAACGGCCAGTTCCTGCTGCCGGCTTACTTTTACCGCTCCGAATGCGCGTATAACAGCAAGGACTATACGACCGCCTTACCGGGTTACGAGTACGTACTGTCGGGCAATAACAGCCTGTATGCAGAACGTTCCGCCCTGCAGGCCGCCAACATTTACTTTTACCAGGTAAAGAACTATGAAAAGGCCCGCACCTACTACCTGGAGCTGCAGGACCTGAGCACCAGCAAGGAAAACACCATGACCGCCACCCGCGGCCTGCTGCGCAGCAACTACCAGCTGAAACACTGGGATGAAGTAGCCAACTATGCGGAAATGCTGCTGTCCAACACCAGCATCAGCACCGACGACCAGATTGCCGCACACTTTTACCTGGGCCGCGCCAAACAGGAGCAGCAGCAGTATGATGAGGCTATCAGTGAATTTAAAACAGTATCGGGCCTTACCAAATCAGAAACCGGTGCGGAAGCCCGCTATAATACCGGCGTATGCTACCTGGCAAAAAATGAGCTGGACGCCGCGGAAAAGGCCGGCTTTGACGTAATAAAGAACACGCCTTCCTACGGCACCTGGGTAGCCAAAGCCTATATATTGTTAGGCGATGTGTACACCCAGCAGAAAGATTACTTTAATGCAAAAGCCACCTTCCAGAGCCTGGCGGAAAACTGTCCCATACCGGAGCTGAAGCAGGAAGCAAAAGAAAAGCTGGAAAAGGTGGAAGCCGCGGAAAAAGCCGCCTCCAAAATCAGGAGCAAGCCCTGAACCAGTTATTAAATGATAAAATATAAACAGCGCATAAATGAACGGTAAAATTAAATATATAAGCAGATGGGGATGCATTGGAGTAATGGCCGGTTGCTTTTTACAGCAGCCTGCCCGTGCGCAGGACTCGCTGAAGCAGGAAACCATTGACATCATCTCTACCTACCAGCCCAAGCTGCGCGATGCGGCAAAGCTGAACCTCACCGCCTCCCTGCCGGGGGTAGATACTGCCCGCCCGCGCATGCTGTACCAGGTGCCGGCCCTTAACCTGTATTTTATGTACCAGCCCGTGCCCTTAAAGCCCCTGGCCCTGGGTAAGGACTCGCTGAATGCCCTGCAGAACAACTTTATAAAAGCCGGCTTTGGCAATTACCAAACCCCGCTTATACAGGCCGGCTTCGGCAGCGGCCGTAATGATAAATATAACTTTGGCCTGTATGGCAGCTATACCGGCTCCAAAGGCAAAATAAAAAACCAGGACTACAGCGCGCTGAATGTGCTGGCATCCGGCACCTACTACTCTCCCCTGTTTGAAATTACCGGCAGCGTAGGTTTTGACCGCAACGTAATACATTATTACGGGTACGATCATACGCTGTACGATTTTTCCAAAGGAGATGTAAAGCAGGCCTTTAACCAGGGCACCATACAGGTAGGCCTGAAGAACCGCCCGCATAACGACTGGGCCGTGATGATAGCGCCCAGGGCCAGGTTCATGATATTTACCGACGCTTTTGACCGTAAGGAAAACACCGTGGTTATAAATGCGCCGGTGAGCAAGCAGCTGCTGGAGGATTTTTACCTGCGGGCAGAAGGCATATTTGATCTCACCACCTTTAAGGAAGGCGACCTCAAACAGGTGAACAACAACGTAGTAGCCATTCACCCCGCCCTGGAGATCATTAAACCCGGCTTTACCCTGCACGCAGGCGTAAACCCTACCTGGACCAACAGCAAATTTTACCTGCTGCCCGACATTGTGAACGAGTCGCACCTGATACGCAAGAAAGTGATACTGAGCAGCGGCTGGGTTTCCTACATTGAAAAGAACAGCTACCGCAACCTGGCCAATAACAACCCTTTCATAGGCCAGTACCCGCCGGGCGTGCTGAATACCCGCGTAGAGGAAAAGTACACTGGTATTAAAGGCACCCTGGGCAGCCATATTAACTATAACACCAAGTTTGCCGCCGTTACCTGGTACAACATGCCGCTTTTTGTAAATGACAGCACCGTGGGCAACACCTTCTATATCAAAAATGAAGAGCAGCTGCGCGCATTTCAGCTGCATGCCGAAATAGGCTATATAGAGGAAGAAAAGTTTCAGCTGCGCCTCACCGGCGATTGGTACAACTACAACAAGCAAACCACTGAGGTAAAGCCCTGGCACCTGGTACCGTTCCAGGCCAATGCCTATGCACAGTACACCCTTATCAAAAACCTGCACTTGAATGCCAACCTGTATGCACTGAGCGGCAGCTACTACCAGCTGGCCAATAAAGACTTTGCCAAAACCAAGGGAGCATGGGACCTGAACGCAGGCGCCAACTACGATATTGGCAGGTATATTAACCTTTGGGTAAACGCCAATAACCTGTTTAATACACATTACCAGCGCTGGAACGGGTATCCGACTTACGGTTTTAATATATTGGGAGGAGTAATGATTAAATTTTAAGTTGTAAACTTGCGCAATAATCATATACGACCTTGATATTACTACAATACATCCAGGATGTGCTTTTCCGGCAGCAGGTGTGCATAGTGCCGGGCATAGGCACTTTTACGCTTGAGTTTTTACCAGCCAGGTATAACCCCGCTGACAGAAGCCTTGAACCTCCGGGGCAGCGGGTAAACTTTGATGAGCACTGGACAGACGACGGCTCATGCCTGGAATGGATTTCATTGAAAGAGAACCTGGTGCCGGCAGTAGCGCAGCTAAAGCTGGACAAATATATTGCGGAAATGAAGGAGGCCCTGGCCACCCGGCAGCCGCTTACCCTGCCCGGTATTGGCTTACTGCAAATAGACGCCCTGGGCCATACTGATTTTTACCCTGAAAATCTGCCCGGTAAGCCGGACACCCTGCACCTGCGGCCCGTGCATCACATGGATGTACCTTCCCCGGCCAGCCAGGAGGCAACACCGGCGCCGCAGCCTGCCTATACCCCTCCCCCTGCCAACACGCCGCCGCCAGCTTATACCCCGTTGCCGGAAGCTGCGCAGCAGCTGTATGACAGCCTGGCCGCTAACCAGGAACCCGTGGAAGCCACTCATACCCAGGAGGCAGCTGAACCAGCCTCTTATCCGCCCGCACCGTGGGAGCTGGAAGAGCAGCAGTCGCGGTTTAAATGGTGGTGGGTAGCAGTTCCCATAGCCGCCGCTTTACTGGCTACCGCCATCTGGTGGTTTAAAGATAACCAGGCCACCGGCATAGGCCATACCACCCTGGACACATTAACGGTATCGCCCACCGAGCTTGATACAATGAATATGGTGCAGGAAATGACGCCTGCCGATACTGCCACAACCATCCCGGTCAGTGAAAATGACACTATTCAGTATAAAGTGGTGTTTGGCGCTTACAGCAGCCGGGCGGCAGCAGAAAGAAGAATAAAACAGCTGGAGAAATGCTGCGGGGTAAAAGCAGGCTACTACAGTACACAGGACTCCTCGGTTTACCGGCTGGCCATTACCTTTAAAACACCAATAAAAGATACTGCTGAAAGAGTAAAGTTTGTACGGGTCAACTACGGCAAAAACACGGATGTGTTCCTGGCCCAGTAAAATTCATTCATCTGCACAGCTGCATATTTGCACAGCTGCACATCATTTTATTTCCCTGGCTACAATTTCCAGCCCCTCTGCAAAGCTGTGGGGCTGATAGCCCAGCTCCTGCACGGCCTTATCAATCACAAAGCCGGTTTTGGCCGGGCGTTTGGCCGGCTGCACAAAGGTTTTAGCATTTACCTTTTCTATAAGGCGGGCATCCAGCTTAAAGAAGTGGGCTGTTTGTACGGCCATTTCGTAGGGGGAAAGCATTTCCCTGCCGGAAATATGGTATACGCCGGTGCTGCGTTTATCGGCTACCAGCTTGCACCCCTCCGCCAGGTCCTGTACCAGGGTGGGCGTACGCCACTGGTCGTCTACCACCTTTATTTTTTTACCCTGCTGCAGGTTATTTTTTACCCAGGTAATAATGTTGCTGCGCTGCATATCCACAGCGGTGCCATACACCAGCACGGTTCTTACAATGGCCCAGGACAGCTTGCTGTTTTTTACCAAACGCTCCGCAGCTACCTTGCTGGCGCCGTAGTAGCTGAGCGGGTTGGCCGGGGCATCTTCGGCATACGGGCCTTCCAGTCCGTCAAATATAAAGTCGGTGGAAAGGAACAGGAAGTAGGCATTGTATTTTTCCGCCGCCTGCACCAGGTAGCGTGTAGCCGCCACGTTGGTGTCCCAGCAGGCCTCCTTGTTACGTTCACATTCGTCTACCTGGGTCATGGCGGCTGCGTGAATAATCACATCCGGCCGGTGCTTTTCCAGTAGCTGTTGCGCGCTTACCGCATTACGGAGGTTTACCGGCTCGTACGTATAGCCTTCCTGTGAGGGCAGGCGGTTCACGCCCCTGCATGCTGCAATTACCTCATACTGCTTGTCCTGTGCGAAAAGCGGCACCAGATGCTGTCCTAATAAACCGTTACTTCCTGTGATTAAAACCTTCATAGCAGCCATTTATCTAAAATTACGAATTAGTAAATTACGAATTACGAATGGATGAACGCGATTATTATAATTCTTGCGGAAAAAATGGATATACCGCAGGAAACCGGGCATAAGCTATAATTATCCGGCAAGCGCCTGCAGGCATTGCTATAAACAAGCACGCTTAATAATGTATACAACCGCCGCTCATTCGCAATTCGTAATTTACTAATTCGTAATTCACTATTTCATTGTCATACCTAAATTATACATCGTAAAGGCCCACACATCCGTTGCTTCATCTATCTGCTTGGAAGTAGGCTTTCCTGCGCCGTGCCCTGCCTGCGTTTCAATACGTATCAGCGTTGGGTTGGGCCCTTTTTGCGCAGCCTGCAGCGTAGCGGCAAACTTAAAGGAATGCGCCGGCACTACGCGGTCGTCATGATCGGCCGTGGTAACTAACGTGGCCGGGTACGCGGTGCCGGGCTTCAGGTTATGCAAGGGC
Source organism: Chitinophaga sp. (assembly GCF_035761305.1). Classification (GTDB taxonomy): domain Bacteria; phylum Bacteroidota; class Bacteroidia; order Chitinophagales; family Chitinophagaceae; genus Chitinophaga. The sequence goes on from NZ_DASTRI010000240.1 coordinate 13,992, forward strand.
GAATACCTGACCAGGTATTTAAACTGCGCGGGATTATCGCTGCTGCCGTACTCCACCGCCCACGCCCAGCCAATGGTAAACTTCTGGTAACGCAGCATATCCATTACCCCTACGGCCGGCAGGGCTACCTTAAACAGATCCGGCCGCTGCGTCATACACGCGCCTACCAGCAGGCCGCCGTTAGAGCCGCCGCGGATGGCAATGCGGGAGGGATTGGTGTACTTCTCCTTTACCAGGTATTCGGCAGCGCCGATAAAATCGTCAAACACATGCTGCTTGTTTTGCAGCATGCCGGCCTTATGCCAGGCTTCGCCATACTCGCTGCCGCCCCGCAGGTTTACAACGGCATAAATGCCGCCCTGCTCCATAAAGAACAGGTTGGATATATTAAAGCCGGGTGTTAAAGGAATATTGAAGCCGCCGTAACCATATAATAATACAGGGTTGTTGCCATTCAGCTGCATGCCTTTTTTATAGGATAAAAATATGGGTACCCGCGCGCCGCCTGTACTGGTAAAAAACACCTGCCGTGTTTCGTAATCATCCGGGTTAAACTGTACCACCGGTTTATTGTACAGGGTTGACCTGCGGGTGGCAATATCGTACCGGTAAATAGTGCCCGGCGTAGTAAAAGAAGTAAAGGAGTAGAACAGGAACTTGTCGTCGGCCTTACCGGAAAAGCCGGTTACAGAACCTATGCCGGGCAGGTCAACCACCTGTTCCGTTATGCTGCCGGGCGCTTTTTTATAATCGTACTGGTATACCCGTTCAGATGCGTCTTTCAGGTAGCTGGCAAACAGGTAGCCGCCGGCGGTACTGGCGCTTACCAGCACTTCGGGTTTTTCCGCCACTATGGTTTGCCAGTTTTCCTTTCCAGGATGCTTAGGGTCAATCAGCACTATTTTATAATTGGGCGCATCGTGGTTGGTGCGCACTAACAGCCTATCCCCTACGTTGTCAATTACATCCGGCTCGTAATCAAATCCTTTTATGAGCATGCTGAAACCCTGCTGCCGGGGATCCTGCAGGTCGCGGTACTGTATTTCCGCACCGGAGGTGCCTTCTGAAGTGCTTAGCACCAGGAAGCGCTCATCTTCCGTAACGTCAACCCCGGCGTTACGCAGGGGATGCTCTTTATCTACATACACCAGCTCATCCTGCTCCTGCGGGGTGCCCAGCTTGTGGTAATATACTTTGTGGAACTCGTTCTTTTTTGACAGGCGCTGCTGCTCATCCGGCGCATCATAACGGCTGTAATAGAAACCATGCCCTCTCCAGGAGAGGCTGCTGAATTTTATCCACTCCAGCTTATCGGGCAGCTGCTGCCTGGTAGCCACATCCATTACAAACGCCTGCTGCCAGTCAGATCCGGCGCTGGCCAGCAGGTACGCGGCATATTTATGATCTTTGGAAAATGCTATGCTGCTTAGGGCGGTGGTGCCGTTGGCCGACAGCTTGTTGGGGTCCAGGAAAACCTCCGGCGTGCCGTTCATCCCCTGCTGGCGGTATAATACGGCCTGGTTCTGTAATCCATCGTTCTTATAAAAGTAAAAGTATGCCCCTTCCCGGAAAGGCGCGCCGGTTTTAGGGTAGTTCCACAGGGCAGACAGGCGTTTGCGGATGGCTTCCCGGAAAGGGATGTTGGCCAGGTAGGCTTCCGTTACCTTATTCTGCTCCTGCACCCAGGCTTTGGTAGCCTCACTGTGATCGTCCTCCAGCCAGCGGTAAGGGTCGGGTATTTTAGTACCAAAGTAGTCATCAACGGTATCTGTTTTCTGCGTTACCGGGTAAACCAGCCCCGGTTGCTCCTGTGCCACTGCACTGCCTGTTAAAATAGTCATATAAAAAATTAGTATGTATCTATGAATCTTTTTCAGCATGTCTGATGTTTTTGTAAAAATTCAATGCATTGGTTAACTAAAATTGAAAATTTAGGTTATTTCGGCTAATATCTGCTAGGAAACAAAATCCAAAATGTTATTTTTGTGCGCCCTTTTGGTGTTTTTTTAACAAACTAATTTAACCACTGGGAAGATAAATATTATATCCTGAATGAAAAAAGTGAACAACATTGCAGTTCTTACTTCCGGCGGAGATGCCCCTGGCATGAATGCAGCAGTAAGGGCCGTGGTACGAACAGGTATTTACCATCAACTGAATGTTTTTGGGGTTATGTATGGGTACCGGGGAATGGTGAAGAACGAGATCCTTCCTATGGAATCCAAATCAGTGGCAAATATCATCCAGCGGGGGGGCACTATTCTCAAAACGGCCCGTTGCATGGAGTTTTACGAGCCGGAAGGCCGTAAAAAAGCTTATGAGAACCTGAAGAAGCATAATATCGACGGATTAGTGGTAATTGGCGGGGACGGCTCATTCAAAGGAGCGCAAAAATTCTCAGAGGAATATGATATACCCTGCATAGGTTTACCCGGCACCATTGATAAGGATATTGCCGGCACCGACTTTACCATCGGTTTTGACACTGCTGTAAATACCGCCATAGAAGCGATTGATAAAATACGCGATACTGCCGATGCGCATGACCGCCTTTTTATTATAGAGGTAATGGGCCGCGATGCCGGTTATATAGCCCTGCACAGCGGCATTGCCACCGGCGCAGAGCACATTATGATGCCCGAGCATAAAGCGGAAGTGGAAGATATTATTGCCGACCTGCAGGCCAATGAGCGCCGCCGCAAGCTGGTGAACCTGATTGTAGTAGCGGAGGGCCACCAAACCGGCGCCGATGAAGTGGCCAAAATGATCAAACAAAGCCTACCGAATGCAGATACCCGGGTTTGCATCCTGGGCCACATTCAAAGAGGCGGCACCCCTACCTGCCAGGATCGCATACTGGCCAGCCGTATGGGTTATGCAGCCGTAAACGCCCTGCTGGAAGGCACGCACAATGTGATGGTAGGCATCGTAAACAACAAAATCCATTATACACCGCTGGACCATGCCATTAAGGCCAAAGAAGAAATGGACGCGGAGTGGTTCAAGATGTGTAAAATTCTAGCGAGTTAAAAATAAGATTATGAGTACTAAGGATCTATCCAAATATTATCACAAGCAGATGGACCATGAGGCATCCAGAGAACATTCCACGCATAAGACTAAAATTGTTGCCACGGTTGGTCCTGCCTGCGATACCTATGAAAAATTGCTGGCGCTGGTACAGGCGGGCGTAAATGTGTTCCGTTTGAACTTTTCACACGGCTCCCATGAAGATAAAGCCCGTATTATTGACCTGATCCGCCAGATCAACAAAACCGAGCCTTACAATGTAGCCATCCTGGCCGACCTGCAAGGTCCCAAGCTGCGGGTGGGCGAAATTGAGAATAACGCGCTGCCGCTGCGGGCGGGCGATTTGCTCACCTTCGTGAACGAGAAGGTGATCGGCAACATGGAGAAGATCTATGTGTCTTACGAAAACCTGCACCGTGACGTAAAACCCGGCCAGAAAATATTGCTGGATGATGGTAAGATAGAAACCGTGGTAAAGGAAATTACCCCTGCCGGCGAAATTAAGGCGGAAGTAACCCTGCCCGGCGTGCTGTCGTCTAAAAAAGGCTTTAACCTGCCCGATACCAAAGTGTCGCTGCCGGCCCTGACCGAGAAAGACCTGGTAGACCTGGAGTTTATTATTGATCATGAGTGCGACTGGGTGGCCCTTTCCTTTGTACGCGACGTAAAGGACCTTACCTACCTGCGCAGCAAGCTGAAAGCACGCGACTCCAAGATCAAGATCATTTCCAAGATAGAAAAGCCGGAAGCTATCCAGAACCTGAAAGAAATCATCTGGGAAAGCGACGGCGTAATGATAGCCCGCGGCGACCTGGGCGTGGAGCTGCCCGTAGAGCAGATACCCATGATCCAGAAGGATATTATCCGTAAATGTATACACCGCGCCAAACCGGTAATTGTGGCCACCCAGATGATGGAAAGCATGATGGACCGCACCCGTCCTAACCGCAGTGAAATTACCGACGTAGCCAACGCGGTGCTGGAAGGCGCCGATGCCGTTATGCTGAGCGGCGAAACCGCTACCGGCCAGTTCCCCGAGCTGGTAATACAAACCATGAAAAAGATCATTGTGGAAGTAGAGAAGGAAGACATCATCTACAACCGCAACCTGATACCGCACCGTCACTCCTCCACTTTCCTGAGCGATGCCCTGTGCTATAACGCCTGTAAAATAGCAGAAGACCTGGATGCAGATGCCCTCATCGGCATGACGCAGAGCGGCTACACCGGCTTTATGCTGAGCAGCTACCGCCCACGCTCCCCGCTGTACATCTTTACCAAGGAAAAAACCCTGGTAAACCAGCTGAGCCTGAGCTGGGGCGTACGCGCCTTCTACTATGCAGAAGAAGAAAGCCTGGATGATATTATCCAGGACCAGATCAACATCCTGAAGGAAAGAGGCTTCCTGAAATCAGATGATATTGTGGTAAACACCGGCAGCACCCCTGTAAAGGAGCATCTGCCTACCAATGTGCTCAAAATTACCCGCGTGCAGGATTAAGGCACCGGCTAAGCATACTATTTAAAGAGGGAGGAACGGCTTTTGCTGTTCCTCTTTTTTTATTCCCTTACATTTGATCACTAAACAGTATCATATGGCTAATTTCAAAAGCGTGTACCCGTACACACAGGAAACCATTGCTGAGTACGAAGCACACACTAAAGCGCAGATAGACGGGCTATTGACAAAAGGCCACGCCACTTACCGGCAGCTGGGGCAAATACCCCTGCAGCAGCGTTGCGACTGGATGCTGAAAGCCGCTGCCCTGCTGAAAGAACAGGTAAACGAGCATGCCACCATCATTACCCGGGAAATGGGCAAAACGCTGAAAGAGGCAAAGGCAGAAGTGCTGAAATGCGCAGCCAGCGCCGAATACTACGCACAAAACGTTGCAGGTATGCTGCAGCCCAAACCCCTTCCCTCCGATGCCGGCAACAGCTACGTAATATACCAGCCCAAGGGCATTATACTGGCCATTATGCCCTGGAACTTCCCTTACTGGCAGGTGTTCCGCTTTGCCATTCCCAACCTGCTGGCCGGCAACGCAGGGCTGCTGAAACATGCCAGCAATGTAAGCGGCTGCGCGCTGGCCATTGAACAGCTGTTCCTGGAAGCCGGTTTCCCCGAAGGCGCTTTCCAGGCAGTACTGGTAAATTCAAAAGACCTGGAACCAATTATAGCCGACGACCGCGTGCAGGGCGTAACCCTTACGGGCAGCACCCCCGCTGGTATGAGCGTAGCCCAGCTGGCCGGTAAGTACATTAAAAAAAGCGTGCTGGAGCTGGGTGGCAGCGATCCGTTTGTGGTGCTGAAAGATGCCGACCTGGACGCCGCTGCCGCAGTAGCGGTAAAAGCGCGCATGCAAAACGCCGGACAATCATGCATTGCCGCCAAACGGTGGATTGTGGAAAGCGATATTGCCGAAGCCTTTACCAGCAAAGTAACCGGCATATTGCAAAAAATGCGGCAGGGCGATCCCTTTGCAGAACAAACAGACATTGGCCCCATGGCCCGGCCCGACCTGGCTGAGAGCCTGGCCGGCCAAATGCAGCAAACCATGCAGCAGGGCGCTGCCCTGCTGAGCGGCGGGCAGTATGAAGGCTGCAACTTTGCGCCCACCTTGCTTACAAATGTGCAACCGCACATGACGGCCTTTGAAGAGGAAACCTTTGGCCCCCTGGCAACCCTTATTACCGCCAAAAACGAGCAGGAAGCCATTCAGCTGGCCAACCACCCCACCTTTGGCCTGGGCGCCGCCCTGTGGACCCGCGACATTGAAAAAGCCACCCGCCTGGCCACACAAATAGAAAGCGGCAATGTATATATCAACGATATGGTACACTCCGATGCCCGCCTGCCCTTTGGCGGCATTAAGCAATCGGGCTACGGGCGGGAGCTGGCGGCTGAAGGCACCCATGAGTTCCTGAATATCAAAACAGTATATGTAAAATAGCCGCAGCAGCGGGAAGCAGGCGCTAAAAAGCCGGTAGGATATATGCTGCAAGTGCTTTAACTTCAACCCTTCTTTTAAACAAATCAGCCTGCTTCCCGTAATTATGAAACAACAGACTAAACGGGCGCGTTACTCGCCATACATCACCATCAGCAGGGAAGAATGGGCCCGGCAAAGAGATGATGCCGCACTGGTATTTGAAAACGATATTGCCAAGCTGCAGGGCCTTAATGAGCCGCTTACAACTGAAGAGGTGCTGGATGTGTACCTGCCGCTGGCACGCCTGCTAAACCTCCATGTAACCGCTGCGCAGCAGCTGCATGCCACTACCAGCGAATTCCTGAACAACCACACCCACAAAGTACCTTACATTATCGGTATTGCCGGCAGCGTAGCCGTAGGTAAAAGCACCACTGCCCGTGTGCTGCAACGCCTGCTTTCGGCCTATCCCAATCATCCGCGGGTTGAGCTGGTAACCACCGACGGGTTTTTATATCCCAACCGTGTACTGGAGCAGAAAGGGCTGATGAACCGCAAAGGGTTCCCCGAAAGCTACGATATACGCCGCCTGATTGAGTTCCTGGCCAATGTAAAGTCGGGCATGGAAAAAGTGAGCGCGCCTATTTACTCGCACCTGGAATATGATATTATCGCCAACCGGCAGCAGCAGATTGTTTCGCCGGACATTGTTATCGTGGAAGGCATTAACGTACTGCAGGTAAGAAACCGGGAACAGCGGGAACCCGCCGTGTTTGTGTCTGACTTTTTTGATTTTTCTATTTACGTGCACGCGGCAGAAAAAGACCTGCGGGAGTGGTATATTGCCCGTTTTGAGTCGCTGCGCCGCACCGCCTTCCAGGACCCGCACTCCTACTTTCACCGCTATGCGCATTTGTCTGACGACGAAACCGTAGCCATGGCCACACAGATCTGGAACGAGATCAACAAACCTAACCTGGAACAGAATATTGAGCCAACACGCTATCGCGCCAGCCTGATACTGGAAAAAGGCAGCCATCATTTTGTGCAATCCATACAGCTGCGGAAAACATAAATGTGCGAATACGGTAATTATAACAATAGTCTTTTACAGCGAAGCGCTTAATTGCTGCAGGCTCACCTGCTGCCGGCAGCAGCAGTTTGCTTCCAGTAGCCGGTGAGCATATGTAGCGCAATATCCTTTTGTATTCGTATGTCCTTGTATGTTATATACCGGTTGCGGCACGGGCTATCAGCCAATTGCAATCGCGTTTACGTTCGCACAAAGTAAGCGCAACATTTATGCAGTAGTGCTGTTTTTCGGCGGTCGCATGCCTGTATACACGGTTTACTGCTGTTAATACCGGCAAAGCAGTTGTATACACAAACCGTTCATTATGATCTCTATCCATAAAAAAAGTCCCGGCGTATACCGGGACTTTTTTACTATTGAAAAAATTCACTTTATCCAACCCACTGGTTGATGTGTGTACCACTACCGGAGGACAGCTCGCGGGCAGAAATGGTAAACGAGATCGTCATGGGGTTCGGATTGTCCGCATCAAAATTTTCTTCAAACTTTACCAGATAGCCTTCTTTAAAGGTCACAGTTTTAAGCTTGGAGTCAGAGTCCCTTTTGAAGAAAGTAATAGAACCGTCTTTGCGCTCAAAGTTGTTCACCATCCATTCAAAAAGGTCTGTTTCACCGGTAGATTCCACAGTTAAACGAATACGGCCTCCGCGTGTAATAGCAGATGGGCGGCCGGTTGCATCAACTTCTTGATTGAGGTCGTAGCTGCAGTGTTTTACAACATACTTTTTGCCAGCTACTTCAAATTCGGATTTGAAAGACATGGGTTAAATGTTTAAGGTTACCAAATAATTAAAAATACCTATGAAGAAACAAGTAGTTATGAAGACCCTAAATTAAAAGATAATGGCTATGTGGCCAAGCATTGCAACCTTGTAAAATGATAATTTAACAAATAAAATATTTACTAATTTTTCATAAACATAATATAACAGCATTGCGTTAATGCGCCGGAGTGCTTGCTGACAGGCGTTTGTAGTAGTCAAGCTGATTTTCGGAACGATCCAGCTGCGTGCTAAGATCCTGTACTTTTTCTTTTAATTCTGCAATGGTGCGCTGCGCATCCTGCAGGCCGCGCAGCTGTTGTTTGCTTTCCTGCAACGCTAACCCCATCTGCACAAAATTATCATACAGCCCGTAGTGTGTTACTACATCTTTGGGAATAGCGTTGTGCATACTGGACAGGCTTTTTACTATTTCCTGCTCAACGTAAATAGCATTCTGGTTGGGCAGGTTCACCGAGTCAAGATCTGCTTTTACCCGCTCCTGGTTCTGCACAAAATCGGCCTGGAAAGCCTGCTCCTTACGGAAAGTGCCCAGCTCTTTGCGCAGTTGCGCATTCTCCCTTACCGGCACCTGGAAGTTAAAGAAAACCGCTACCAGGAACAGTCCTACGGTGATTACAAAAAATAACAGGAACCATAAAAAGGCCTTTGTTCTTTCCTGTTTGTTCAGTACTTGCATACGTCTAGCTTTTAGGAGTTAGCCATTAGCTGTTAGCTATTGGCTGTGTTTTTATATTTAAGAGATATGTTTACTAATGGCAGTTATCAGCGGTTAGCATGGGTTAAAAGCCAACAGCTAGTCTGTAAAGAACCAGCCCTTGGTTCTGTGTTTACGCAGGTATTCGCTGTCTTCCGGCGACTCTTCTTTCACAAAAATGCCGCTGTCTGTTTTACGGCCAATATAATCCAGCCGGCTAAGGCTGTCAAACAGCTTGTTCACGGCCTTAACAAAAGGTATCATGGGCTGCAGGCACTCCCTCACATCTATATGCCTGTAACGGATATTGGCGCAATTGATCATTAACGTTTCCAGCTCGCCCTGCCGCAGCTCGCACCACTCGCTTAAATAATTCAGCAGCTCCTCCTTACCGGCGCTGGCCCGCTGGTCAATGGCATTTTTCATGGTGCGCGCCAGGCCGGCTATTACTTCCAGCATGGCGGCAGGTTCCTGGTACAGGCCCAGCCAGCGGAACTGCGTAATGCGCGTGCCCAGGTACTGCACTATTTTTTCCGTGATGTACAGCACTACCTGCGCCAGGTCGTTATCCTGCTTGCGGGCATATATTTTCTGTACAATGTGCACACCATACAGCTCCATTTGGCCCAGGAACTGATCCAGCTCCTGGTGCAGGTCTGTTAACGCGGGATGCGCTGCTACAATAGCGCAGGGCGGTATATAATCATCATCCAGCTGCGGGCGTGCATCCTTTACCGTTATTTTACCCAGTATCATCTGGTAGCTGCCCAGCTGCCCCTGCGGCAGCTGTGATGCAGGCGCCACGTACAACGTATATTCCGGCGTGGCATAAGGCAGCCGCGGCGGATCTTCATGCAGCAGCGGCTCACCGCTGGGCTGGCGGTCAAACGGGTTTACCTGTATCAGGATGTAAAAAGTGCTTTCGGTATACGAAGGGTCCCATTTATATTCCGCTTCCGGGAAGGTGGTGGCATATTTCAGGGAGTGCACCGTATGTTCCGGTATTTCAATACGGGCGCCGCCCGGTGTTACGGCCCGGCACTCTGTTAGCTTTACACGCCACAGCCGCTGGTTGTCTGTTACAAACCAGCACCGTAAAGACTCTTTCTGTTCTGCCTTGGGAGGCAGCAGCCCGTAGTTTTGCGCATGCAGCCCTACGGCAATAGCATCCCGCAGCTGATCCAGCAGCGCATTTTCGGTATCAATAAAATGCTGCTTCCTGATCTTCATTCCATCTACCCAGTTAACGGGAAAATATTTCAACGGCTCCGCCATAATTATCGATTTAATTATTTAATAAGCAAGGATGTTTAATCCCGTTATGATAATGTTACCCTGTTGCAAATGATTACACTGTTCTCCTGTATGCCGTTCATAAATACCGGCTTTTCGGGGTCCAGGGTTTTGGTGCCTATGAGCCAGCGCGGCTTGCGGTGAAATACCCATCCGTAAGGCTGCCCGTTACTGTCCAGGAAGTCAATGGGCGTATTGGGATAGCGGTCGTTATAATCATTCAGGAAATGATAGAACAGGTCGCCCAGGTCCATTTTAATAGGCGTGCGCGCGCGGAAATAAATACGGTTGTTATCGTTCGCCCTTTTCTCCAGCTCAAAGCCTATCACGATCAGGTCGCGCATTTCGTCTTCATTCACCTGCGGCGCCTCCTTGTACAAAGGGTATTGCCACCATTTATGCACCTTGGCCGGTATGGCCATCATCCGTTCAAAAGTTTTATATACAAAGGTGGGTAATACAAAAGGGAACATGGCGGTGAGCATGGGATAATACATAAAGGTGCCTTTTGACATCCAGTAATGCACCAGCGTGGATAAGGCCCCGCCAAACAACCAGATGGCTACAATAAATGCCAGCTCAGAGCCCAGCGTGCTTTCTTTTGCCCAGAAACGGGTGTACATAAAATGGCAATGCACAATACCCAGGCCCAGGAACCATACAGATGAGAAGATGTACTGGCTCATAAGGTTCTGGTTGGTGAACAGGTAAGGCAGGGAAGCTACCACCCCAAATACCAGCGTCATGTAAAAGAGGTACCATAACGCCTTTTTCTTATAGAGGGCAAAATTCTTGATAAAGCGGCTTAGCATGGCAACTGTTAACCCTCCAAGGGCTAACACTGCCGCTACTACCAGGTATATCTTAGCTTTTAGTAACATACAATGAATTTAATTACGGATTACTCAATTACGAAATGAAGCATTCATGAGCACCTTTGAAAGTAATTATGAATGCGAATAATTACGAACGATGGATAACATCATTTTCTTTAATGTACATTCCTATTGCCCATCATTCAATAATGCTGTGTACAAACGATGTATTTAATTACGGGTTACGCATAGCTTACGGGGCATTCCATTCGTAATTCGTAATTAAATAATTCGTAATTGACTTTGTTTGGTTTACACTACAGAAATAAGTTATACCCCATTATTCCCTGCTTACGGTCATCATCCGCTACCACCGCGCCTTTCTCCTCCTTGTTGGGTTCCAGTAATGTTTCAATTTCCACATCCGCAGGAAACAAAAAACCATAACATGCCTCCAGCAGCTGACCATAAGGCTGCCAGGGCAAATAATCGTATATACGTTTCCGTTGTAACGGTCCTATGGTTACTTTCATTACCGGCATATCGGTATAAAAGATTTCGCCGGCCAGGGTATTCAGTCCCAAACGGGCTTCCCCCAACGGTATGCCGTTGCTGCCGGGTACGCGCCGGGGCGCATGTTCACAAACAATCTGCACATCTTCTTCCAGTATTACCTGCAGGCACAGCTGCACCAGGGGTATGTTGCCTGCAATGCGGTGCATATATGGCAATAATCTTACCAAACGGTTGGCCGGTGTTCTTGGTAAGTTGGGATGAATGCCCCAGAAAGATAAGAACAGCTGATCGGCATCTTTGCCAAAGGCATCAAACAACAGGTGCTTTTCGCGCTGCTCCAGGAAAACGCGCTGCAGGAAAAATTCATGCTCCAGCGGCTGAAAGAATTTACGGGCCTGCTGCTGCTCCTGCTGCTGTTTTTTATAGTGGGCCACCATTTCCTGCACCGAGCCGCGCTGCTGCGATGAAAACTCATGGAACAGGCCTTCCGGCAGCCGGTCATACAGCCCGTCGCGCGAGAGCTGCAGGGCAATAAAGGGATGATAGGGTTGTGAATCATCCAGCTTTACACCAACAATATCTTTTGCAAAAGCACGGGTAAACACATTTTGCATCTGCACGGTTACTTCTTCCTGCTGAACCTGGTTATCCAGTAACTCACCTACTACTACTTCGGCCCGCACATCTTCATGCATGCTACGGATATGGTCTATCACTTCTTCCAGCACAGCCGCTTTTTGTGCATAGTTTGTCATCCGGAAATTTGTTTTAAGGTTTTTCATTCGTTCATATTGCACTGTTTTATTGGTTCATGGAACCTTGCCTTCGTATTCATATACCAGGGTCCATGCTCGGTTCTGCAGTTAGTTTTGATATGAACAAAGTGTAATATGTAAGTTCATTTTTGGGTAACTACTCAGTATTATTTTAATGGCAATTTATCTAAAAAATTATTTAAAATTGCAAAAACGTGAAAAACCGATGGCCCCACAACGATCACCCAATGAGCGAAAAGTAAATTCGGTAAGACCTTTCAGCAGCATCACCAGCCATATCGACCCGATGGTGCTTTACACTTTCCTGGCCTTGCTGATAATAAGCATAGTAATGCTGGCTTTTAAAGCCGGCAACAGGCAGGACTGCAGCCACGTTAGCATGGCCTTCAGCAGCCGGCAGCATGGCGTAAATACTTCGTTTACAACAGGAGAAGTTATTACTTTTAAAGCTAATAATACTGGCAGCACGCCAGCCGGCGATTATATATGGCACTTTGGCGACAGCAGCGTACAGCAGCAGGGGCAGCAGGTGTATCATGCCTTTACAAAAGCCGGCAGCTTTGTTGTAACGCTGCAGGCCGGCAAATGCAGCTGGAGCCAGGAGGTACAGGTGATTAATCCCATACCGCCCGCAGCAAGCACACCGGCTGCAGATGTATTTCCTGTAATTGACGGACCTACGGAAGCTTTTGTAGGCCGCCCTGTTACCTTCAGCAACAGCACGCCCGGCGCTAACAGGTGGGAATGGCGGCTGCAGCAGCCCAACGCAGAAACACATACGCAACGCTCGCATACGTATGTATTCAGCAGCGCCGGTGAACGTATTGTAACACTGGTGGTAAACGGCGATACCAGCCGTATGGTAAAAAAGCGCGTAATGGTTTTCCCTGCGCCAACCGAGCATCGTAACGATGCATTTGTACCGCCTCCATTTCCTGCACCGCAAAACCAACCCGAAGCCCTTCCCGCGCCCGCGCCTGAAAAGCCTAAAGCGCCCGCTATTTCCGACGAAGAGTTCCGCAATATGCTAACCATGGTTAGCAACAAGCAAAAAGGCGTGCAGGACTTTGCGCCATATTTGTGCAATAACCTGAACGCACGCGTACTGCTGAATGATAAGGATGTTAAAACCTTTTCACAGTTCTGCGAAGCCATACGCGGTAAAAAACGTATTAAAATAGAAATGGTGAACCTGATAAAGGATCCGGATGGCTGTGTAAAAGAGATACGCATACGCTACGACAAGAAAGGTTTCCTGGGCATTTTCTAGGAGCTGTATTTGTAACCCATCAATCTGAACCGGATGAACGGACAATACTACAAGCTGCCGCTGAATCTCGGCGGCGTGCTGCAGAAAAAGGATATGCCGGTATGCACGCTGGAGGAGTCTGTATCACAGCACATACATTTGCTGATTACCACGGTGCTGGGCGAAAACAAAGACGACCCTGAGTACGGCTGCCAGCTGTGGGAATCCGACTTTGACATTAAAGCTTCCAACAACGAAGTAAAAGAAAGGGTAGAGATGGCGGTGCGCGCCGCTATTGTGAAGTATGAAAAAAGACTGTCGCAGTTAAGAGTGGTAGCCATAGTAAGCCAGGAAGAGCTAAACATGGCTGCAGGCCGCAAGGTGAAGAAAAAAATAAAAGTAAGCGTAAACGGCACCCTGGCCAGGAATAATAACCCGTTCCATTACAGCAGCTATTTTTATGTAAGCCCCCTATCGTTTGATTAATACCAGGCACAAAAGCAGCTATCATGAAAGAGCAAAAAGAACGTATCAAAGACCGGATGTTGAAAACCGCCGCAAGATTGTGGGGCTACCCTGATGCAGAAGTAGAAACATCTTTTGACCCCGTAGTACAGCTGCTGCTGGAAGCCTGCGCCAGCGAGCTGGAAAAAATATCCAATGAGGTAGATGTATCGCATGCGCGGCTGGTAGAGCGCCTGGCGCAGATCATGATGCCGGAGCCCATTACTACCAGCCAGCCGGCTTACGGTATTTTGCATGCTGCCAGCAATGAACCGGCCACCGGCATTACACCTGATCACCAGTTCTTTTACACGCAGAAATCCGGCGCCGCCAGCAAAGACCTTTACTTTAGCCCAATGAGCCATCACCACCTTTTCCGCGGCCACATCCGCTATATGGCAATTGGCGGCAAGCTGTATGAAACCCGCGAACACTGGTTTAAAGAACAGGTGCTGCAGGGCGCCCTGCCCCGGGATGCAGCGCCCAACCACCTGTGGCTGGGGCTGGCCATGGATGCTTTACCGGATAATTTTAACGGCCTTTCCTTTTTCTTTGACCTCCGCAATATTCACCAGCAGGAAATGTTTTACCACTACCTGCCGCTGGCCCGCTTTTTTATACAGGACACGGAGCTGCCCGTGAACAGCGGCTATCATTACAGCCGCAATGAAAAAGAAGAAGCGGTGAACGCCATGCTGGACATCACCTTTGACACCAGCGCGCGTTACAGCCGGGAAGTATTGCAGCGCTACCGCCGCAACTTTCTTACGGTAAATACTGACTTTACCCCTGCCAAACAGCGCACCGTGCCGCCGGTCTTACAGCTGGTATTCGGGAAGGAAGCCGCTGCAGCAATAGATCCCAATACGCTGTGGCTGCGGGTTGAATTTCCTGAAACCGTGCATCACCCGCTGCTGGAAGACCTGTACTGCAGCATTAACTGCTTCCCGGTCATTAACCGTAAAGTAAATGAGCAGTCGCTGAAGCTGAACCGCTACCTGAATATTATTCCCCTGCATACGCCCGATATTTTCTTTGACGTAAAAAAAGTGCACGACCTGGGCGGCGCCGCCTACCATGTACGCAACTTTACCACCACCGGCGAAATGCAGGAAGGCGAGCTGGTGGTGCGCAGTAGCGGCATAGGGCGCTTTGACTCCCGGGAAGCCAAGGAAATAATTGCTTACCTGATTGAGGTGATACGTGATGAAAGCTCGCTGTTTGAAGAGGTGAAGAACGATTACGTAGCCGGGCGCATGCGCGAGCTGCACCAGCTCATAGCCTCACTGGAAGAGCAGCTGCAGCCCACCCGTAATAAGGGCAATATTCCCTACCTGATGGTAAAGCCCAGGGAAAGCGCCGAATACCTGTTTGTAGAATTTTACACCACCAACGGCACGGCAGCCAACAACATTCGCATGGGCAGCCATTTACAGGAGTATGGCAGCATACAGCTGCAGCCCAACAGCATAACGCTGCTTACCAATACACAGGGGGGCAAAGACCGGCTGAACATTGATGAAAAAATTAACCAGTACCGTTATCACCTGCTTACACACGACCGCATTGTTACGCCGGAAGATATTAAAGCGCTGTGCAGGCATATCATGGGTAAAGAGCTGAGCACTGTAACGGTAAGCAAAGGCACTACCCTCATACCCGGATCTGAAGCAGGTTACAGCCGCAGCATTGATATACGCATAACGCTGGTAAAGCCGGTAAATACCTATGCAGATGGCAGCCTTACCTACTTAAAGGATGAGCTGCTGACGCAGCTGCGGGAACGCTCCGCCAATAATTATCCTTACCGGGTATTTATGAGTTAATTACGAATTGGAGCGCCTGCCTACCAATGTTACGGTGCCGCCTTCTTTCAGCTGGTTGATCGGCACGCCTTTTTTACCGTTGTTATCACATAGCACAAGGGTATCGCCAAATCCGAGGTCCACATAAATACGGTTGCTCACAATCCATCCCCTGCCGGAAATGCTGGTGTTTTTGCTGATGTACACACCTCCTGTTTGCAGATCATCCAGCAGCTCAATGCTTACCAGCTGGCCATCGGTAAAGGAGGTATTGTGCTCCAGCCGGGCGGTGTACATCATCGCAGGCGCCTGCCGGATATTTTTGCCAACGGTAATACGGATGCTTTTAAAATCGCGGTCATTTTCGGGCCGGAGACCGGCGTCAAATACAGCGCCGGTGGGAGTGCTTTTGTTAAATACATTATAGCCAAAACCGGCCAGGTATAGCTCGGGGCTTTCAAACAGCTGTTTTACGGCAATGATCTTGTAAATATATTGCGCGGTTTCGTTGTTCAGCATCAGCTGGTAATAATCACGGCTGCCCTGCTTTTTTACATTACGGGAAATATTGCCGATACCGGCGTTATAGGCAGCGGCTACCAGGGTCCAGGACTGCAGCTGCGTGTACAGCTTGCGGATGAGCACACAGGCGGCCCGGGTAGATTTCAGGAGGTGATTACGCTCATCGTACCCGTTGCTCACCTGCAATCCTAATTCCGAAGCAGTGCCGGGCATCAGCTGCCACACCCCCTGCGCGCCTACCGGGGAAGTGGCATTGGTAAAACCGCTTTCCACCACCGGCAGGTACTTAAAATCTTCAGGGATGTTATATTGTTCCAGGATGGGCACTATCAGCGGGAAATACTGCTCTGATTTGGCTTTGAGCAGGGGCAGGAAATTCTGGTGGCGCAGGTGCCACTTTATTACATCCATTAACCGGTTGGAAACAAAGTCGCGTTCCAGGGGTACGGCTTCCCCGCAAAACTCCACCACCTGCGCGCGGCTGCTTAAAACGCAGCCGCAGCAAAAGGCAACGAACAATATGAACCTTACATGTTTCATGTTTTACTGCACCATATATTTCGGCAGCGCATTTATGGGCGTGTATAATACCAGCTGCCGCTGGTCGGCATTGTTCTGCAGCACGATCACTACTTCATCATTCCTTTTCAATGCGCGCGCGGGCACTACATATACCAGCTGCTGCTCGTCTTTCCGGTTCACTGTAGCCGGCGCTTTTTTATACAGTATGGGCATGGTATACAGGCGGTCGGCCGTTTTGTTGTCTTTATACATCAGCGCGGCCTTTACCAGGTTATAAGGCTGCTGCGAGCGGTTGCGCAGGTGGTAGCAAAAATAAATGAGGTTGTTCAGCAGCATGGCATTGGAAAAGCTGAGCGTAACACCGCCTACTTTGGTTTCGTGCTGGTGGCCTGCTTTCTGCTGCTTGCCAAAATCATCTGCTATTTTGCTTACTGTTACCGTATCAATATTTACCGCAGCAGCGGCAGTGCCTTCATCTTCGGTTACTACCGGCACCGGCTTTCCATCACTGCCTGTTACCACCTTTGCCTCCGGCGTAGCGGTTGGATTAAGCGCTGCGCCGGCTTTGGCAGACAGTGTGTACTTCAGCTGCGACAGGTCGGCCTTATCGCGGTAGGCAAGTATCAGGTAATGTACATTGCTGCCTTCTCTTACTATCAGGTTAGTGGTTCTGGGCGTGGCAGCTGTAGGCCTTATAAATACCAGGTTCCTGTCTACGATCCGGTAGTCATAATCCGCGTTTTTACCATCGCCTATCTGGAAAGTGCTTACCGCCGCGCCACAGGTAATGAGGGTGGCGGCCCCTTTGGTGGTAAGTATTGTATCTATTGATGACTGCGACTGCGCACCGGCCCTGCTGCTGTAAAGCAACAACGCTGCGGCGCACATTCCCGCTGTCACATGCCCTAACATTGCCATTCGTTTACTACTATTATTTATTAGCACAGGTATGGAATAATGCGCTATGCGCAGGCGATATTATTTTTTGTCCTGCTCATATTCGGTTTCCCAGTCATTGCCATCGTCCCCTTTATGACCTTCCATTTTTATCAGGAAGTTCTTGGCCGGGAAATACGGTTTCAGGTGAATGTCCAGGTGAATACGGTCTTTTTGGATCGGGTCCTGCTCAAAACGGCGGATGTTGAAATCTTCAATCAGCTTATCCGGCCCGGTTATGCTGTCGAGGAAGCGGATAATCTGCTTCATCAGGTCTTTACGGGTGTTGGCATTAAAGTTTTCAAATGCGCGGCGGTTCAGGAAGTCCATCAGCACCTTGGTAACGTAGTCGAATACACGTACTACCGAGTAGGTTTGCAGGCCAATGTTATCGCCGTTGAACAGTGTTTTGGCGCTAAAGGCCATTACCTTGCCGTATTCCTTTACCATGGGCACCAGGCCCATTTTTTCCAGGTTGGCTATTTCGCTTTTCTTCAGCTCAAACTTAACACCGTCAACCTCATTCATGCCGCCGAATTTTTTACCGGCCGTTACCTGCGACATAAGGGTTTTATATATTTTACCGGCCAGTGAGCCTGAAGGCGGTACATACAGGTTATCTTCCTCCCCTATTTCATCAAACCTGCCACGGCCTACCAGCCAGTTACAGGCCATGATCACGTTGGAGCGGTGTATTTCGCCACCGGTAAGGTTGGCCTGTTCAAACATTTCCATTACATCATCCGGGGCATCGAGGTGGGAGAAATCGGTAACCAGCATTACCTTATTTTCATGCGCTATCTTGGCCCATTTTTCCAGCACCTTGTTGGAGCCCAGGTAACCGGGAATAACCAGCAGGCTGTAGTTGCCGCGCAGGTCAAGGCGGTCGTAGTTCTGAACAATCTCCTGCTGAATGGCGTCAATAAAACGGGTGTTGTCCAGGTCTTTGAGCTGGTCCAGCTCAACGTTAATGAACGCTATGTTCTTTACCTTGTCTGACTCGGTATTCTTAAAGAACAGGGCCACATTGCGGTAGGATTGTTCCAGCTCCCTGGTAGCGTCAATAGCTTCCGAGAGGTTTTTACCCAGCACTTTACCGGCTTCTTCCGCATGTTCTTCACAGAAATTTACCATGTCGGCCAGCTCGGTAGTGGATGACAACACTTTTTCCCATACCTGCAGGGATTTTTTAAGCTTATCCCGCTCGCCTTTTTTATTGGCTTCGGTAAGAAATATATTGCGTCTTGCTTTACGGTCGGGGTTCAGGTTCTGGGCGCCTTCAATAGATGCTTCCAGCAGGTCAAAGCCTCCGTACTTTGCCAATGCGTCAATACTTTGCTCCAGTGACAGCTCCTGCTGCTGTGGTGCGGCCTGACCAGCAGTTTCAATTTCCTGCTGCTGACTTTTTTGTAACTCTGCCATATGGGTTCAATTACGAATTACGAATTATCAATTACGAATTTGGATGTTACTTAATTGCGAACTATTAATTACGACTACAAATGAATTGAAGCGAATACTATCAAAACATTTTAAGCGAATGATGTTTTAACATAACGCTAATCAATTCGTAATTCGTAATTGACAATTCGTAATTACTTAAGGTCTTTTAGCATGCCTCTTACGGCGCTCAGCAGGGCCTGCCGTGCAGAAGGATCTGCCAGTGCGCTTTTGAGGATTTTATTTGTTTTCAGGTGTTTCATGATCTTGAGAAACTGTTCCTTTTCAGTGGCCAGATCGTTCAGGAACGCGCTTTGGGCGGTAATGCCTTTAACGCCGAAATCGCCCAGGTTATGAAACTGCAGCGTTTCATTAATGCCCTGTCCGTCTGCATCATGAAAAGTAATGGGCACTGCTGGCTTGTAGTGCTCAAACACGTCCTCTACTTTGGTTAACCCTTGTACAATTTCAGGTTTGATTGGGGTTTGCTGGGTTAACTTCTCAGCAAACAATGTACGGTTATGAGATATTTCTATTATAGCCTCATTGGCATCCAGCTTCACCTCATTACCACCAATTCCATAGTTATCGTTCATAAAAAAAGATTTTAATGTTTGCTATGGTCTTTAATTAAATTTACAGATTTAGTATCAATTCCGGTGCGGAAATCAATTACGAATTAACAATTAACAATTACGAATGACTGACAGCGAATATTATAACGTTGGATAATGAATGATGCCGTTACGTTACGCTTTAACAGATTTTACAATAACAGTGAAAAATAACGATCAGATTAAAATACCATTACTCATTCGTAATTGACCATTTTAATTCTCCGGTGTCATCCACATCCAGCTGCACCTGCATATTTTTTTGCAAAGTGCCTTCAATGATCATGCGGGAAAGCGGCTTGCGCAGGCGGTTGCGGATCACCTCTTTCAGCGGACGGGCGCCGTATTGCGGCGAGTAGCCCTGAAGGGCCAGCTGCTGCCGGGCCGCATCCGATACCACAAAGCCTATCTGCTGTTGTTCCAGCATATGCAGCAAATGTTGCAGGTGAATGTCGAATATCTTCACTACGTTCTCCTGCTGAATAGGCCCAAAGGGCACTATTTCCGTTAAGCGGCCCAGGAACTCCGGCCGGAAATGACGGGCCATCAGCTCCATCAGCTGCTGTGAAGGCGGTATTGCGCCTTCGCGGAACGATTGTGCAATGGCATCGCTGCCTATATTGGAGGTGAACAGGATCAGCGCATTGGAAAAGTCGCCGGTTTTGCCCAGGCGGTCATGCAGCTTTCCTTCATCCATGATCTGTAAAAAGATGTCGAAAACCGAAGGGTGGGCTTTTTCAATTTCGTCGAACAGCACCACGGCATAAGGTTGCTGCCGGATCTTGTTTACCAGCAAGCCGCCTTCCTCATAGCCTACGTAGCCCGGCGGAGCCCCGTACAGCAGGGCAGCAGAATGTTCTTCCTTGAACTCCGACATATCAAACCTTATCATGCAGCGCTCGTCCTGGAACAGGAAGTCGGCCAGGGATTTTGCCAGCTCTGTTTTACCGGTGCCGGTGGGGCCCAGGAAAAAAAAGGAGCCGATAGGCTGCCCGGGCCTGCTTAAGCCGGAGCGTGATTCCAGGATGGCTTCCGACACGGTTTTGAGCGCATGGTCCTGCCCTACTACGCGTTTGCGTAAATGGATGTCCATATTCACCAGGCGTTCCCGCTCCCGGGCCTGTATTTTGCCCAGCGGAATGCCGGTAGCTTCTGCAATAATGGTAGCCAGGTCCGTGGCAGTTACTTCATCCTGGTGGTTAGCGGCCATGTGTTGCAGTTGTTCGAGCATTTGCTGTAAAGCAGCCTGCAGCTCCTGTGTATCATCTATCTTATAAAGATTCCGCTGCTCCTGCAAGCGGCTGGTGAGCAGGGTGCTAAGGCGTTGCGTAAGCTGGTGATATAACCACAGCAGGTCTTGTTTAGCAGTATCTGCACTAATATCTATAGCATTGAATTGCTGCTGCAGCTGCTGCAGGGTTTGTACACCGGTGTCCTGCAGGGTACGGATGGCAGCCATAGTACGGTCAAGCAGGTTAATGGCGCTGTCCGGCAGGCTGCGTTCTTTGAGGTAGCGGCTCGAAAGCCGTATAGCCTCCAGCGTTACATCCGGACTTACCTTTAACCGGTAATATGCTTCATAGTCCGGTATTACGGCCTGTATCATACGGTTGGCCATGGTTTCGTCCGGCGCGGCCAGTGTAATGGTTTCAAAGCAGTGGCGCAGCAGGTTGTCGGGCTCAATCAGCTTGCGGAAACCTTCGGGTGTGCTGCTGCCGATTACAATAATCTCTCCTTTGCCCAGCGAGGCTTTTAAGATATTGGCAATGCCGCTGCCGCCGGAACCGGGCTGCTTATCCAGCAGGGTGTGCAGGTTATCAATAAACAGGATGTGCTTACCGGTTTGCTTGAGCTGTTGTATGATTTGCAGCAGGCGGTCTTCCAGTTCGTTCTTATATGCGGCGCCGGCGATAAAAGCGCCGTAGTCGAGCGCATAAATGGCGGTTTGCTGCAGGGCCAGCGGTACCTGCTTTTCTGTAATGGCGCGGGCCAGCGCGTCGGCAATGGAAGTTTTACCTACACCGCCTTCGCCTATGATTAATATGCTGGATTTTCCTTTGCGGGTCAGTATTTCCGTCATTATGCGTATTTCCGCATCGCGCCCCGGCAGGGCGTGTTTTTGCTGCAGGCGCTGCGGGTCGGTAAGGAGGTACACATATTTTAACGGCGCCTGCTTCCGGGAGGCTGTATTTGGCTGTGCATTTGCCGTAAACTGCTGTTTCGTTTGCCCGTTATTGTTATATCTTGCCAGCAGCTGCTCCCGTGTAAAGGGAAATGTTTTCAGCTGTTCAAAAGAAAAGCCTACACCCGGGGTGCTCAGTGCTATCAGCAGGCTCCAGGCATTGGCAGCGTCGAGGTTTTGTTCGATGCGTACGGCATCGGCCTCCTGCAATACAGCGGCGGCCTGGTCGTCCTCTTCGGGTTCGCCTGGTATGCGGGATGCTTTGGGCTGGCTATCCAGCCGTACATCGGCCCATTCTTCGAGGTAATAGATATCAATATCCATTGCTTGTAATGCGGCGGCAATCCCTACTTCTTTATGTAAACAAGCTTTTAGCAAATGTGCAGGGCTGTAGTGTGCATGCCGGTACTCTTTGGCTATTGCCTGGGCAACGCGTATGGCTGTGTGCACTTCCGGAGTATATGTAGTGTATGTAGCCAGGGTCATTTGGATGATTCTCGGTTTTTCTAATAAAATGCCTGTTCTTGTTTTCCATGATCCGGGGGGACCAATGGTTTGGGTCAAAAAATGCTGATACTTGTATCCTATGTTAAGGCTAAAGATACGGTTTAAATGTAAAAATTAAATTTTCTGTGCGGCCAAAGGGGCTGTGGTGGCTTCCGGGCAGGCGCGATAGTACGGCAGTTATATTCAATGGTTATAATTTCAATTACTGTTATGCTATTCATAAACAACTATTAATCAGTTGGGTGAATTAACAATTAATAAAATTTACAAATTCATTATTTGCGTTATCTTAAAACAAAGCGTTACTTATTAATTTTTATAAGATGTGGGGGATGTTAATAATTCCGGGAAGTGATCTATTTACAAGTCTGTTGTAAAGGTGCAATAATTTATTACATTCGTACCTACATATCTTTATTACTAAAACAAAAAGAGGTTTGTTAAAAAGTTGCCGGTGTTGAAAATGTTTAAGAATAAGTATTTTCGTACCGGAAACCAGACGGACATTTGAAACTGTTTTGACCCAAAGTAATACGCCATGAGAAAAGCCTTACACCCAAAATAAAATGTGCTGTTGCTGCAGTGGTTCCAGTTGTATGTTGACCAGGTTAACCACAAACATCCCCTGTATTGGCAGTGCACACGGTTCACAGCTTATTCAATCATCATCCAAAAACAAATAACTATATGTCTTTTAAAGCAGTCATGCAATTAGACGGTGAAGAAATCAACGTACTGGATTGCCAGTTCTCCTTTGCGCAGGGTATGGACCACAACGGCAAACCTGCGTCGCGGCCTACCGGCGGGCAAATCACCGTAACACTGGAGTCTGATGGCGGCACCGATCTGTTTGACTGGATGATCTCCAATACAAAGACCAAGAGCGGCAGCATTGTATTTTACCGGCGCGATGCGTTATCCAAGCTTAAAGAGCTGAAGTTCACCGATGCCTACTGTGTAAATTATGAAGAGCGGTTCCAGGCCAGCGGCGAGCATCCCATGCAGGTACAGATCACGATTTCGGCAAAGGAGGTAAAGCTGAACAGCAGCTCCTTCCAGAACCCGTGGCCGGTGTAGGGGGTGGGTAAGTTATCCTTTATTTTCTAACCTAATTGCAAACTATGTGTTGCAGCAGCATTTATTGCAGATGTAATTTCTTTCAGAATAAGCCTCAGCGTAAGATGGCAGATACGCTTGCGCATCCCTGGTGGGCTCAACCAGATCAGCTGCATAATCCTTTGTGGCAAAGCTTTCATCCGGTAAAACAAGCCAATTTATTTGGGCCATGCACCTGTGGCATTGAAACACCAACAGTATATTTGACAGTTGAGCAGATAAAAGAGATTGCACCTGCTGCATCAAACAGTAATATCATAAAGCATATTGACCATTTAAATAACACCATGCATAAATATGATATTACTACCCCTCTTCGAATTGCTCATTTTATATCACAGATATTACTTGAAAGTGCGCTTCTTTCAAGAACAGAAGAAGTAGGCACAGGTAAAGCATACGAACATAGACTAAACCTGGGAAATACTAAAGATGGCGATGGTGTATTGTTTAAAGGTCGTGGCCTTATACAAATAACAGGCAGAAAGAATTACACCGCTTACGGCAAATATCTCCATCAAAACACAACCGACGGCAATAATCCAAAAAAGCTGGAGCAGGAACCATTAGCCTCTGATTCTGCAGGTTGGTATTGGGCAATTTTTGCGAGATGCAACCCT